>DYRE01000428.1 GCA_020718965.1 Desulfomonile tiedjei | reverse complement strand
TGGTCGCCTTCATGGCCTGTCCCACAAAAAAGGCCATTAACTGGGTTTTTCCGCCCAGGTAACGAGATACTTCCACAGGATTGTCTGAGAGTATTTTAGCTATCATATCAGTAAGTTCTGTGATATCCGAAACCTGAACCAATCCCCTTTTCCTCACTATCTGGTCTGGGGGGGTTCCTGTCATCCACATCTCTTCAAAAACTGTCTTGCCAATTTTTCCGGAAATAATACCCTTTTCCATCATGGACAATAGGTCGGCCAGATCTGACGGTTGAACCGGCGCAGATTTAATTCCAGTCTCGGAACCTTTCAATGATCGCATAAATTCAGTCATCATCCAATTGCTTACAGCCTTGGCGTTTGGGAATATTTTAACAACCTGTTCAAAATAGTCTGCCAGTTCACGCTCTGCCGTTAGTACACCAGCGTCATATTCTGGTATGCCAAAAACCCGCACAAAACGCTCTTTCTTTTCTCGCGGAAGTTCAGGCAAGACCTTAGTCATTCTTTGAATTAGTTCAGAATCAACCCGGAGGGGAAGGAGATCCGGATCAGGGAAATAGCGATAGTCATGAGCCTGCTCTTTGCTCCTCATGGAAACTGTGGCGCCCGAAACCGGATCAAACAGTCTCGTTTCTTGAATAAGGGTTCCCCCTCCCAACAGTGTACTTTCATGTCTTTCAATTTCGTAGTGCAAACCCTTTTGAACATTCTTGAAGGAGTTCATATTCTTCAATTCGGCCTTAGTCCCCAGATATGTCTCTCCCTTGGGCCTTATAGAAACATTTGCGTCGCACCTGAAGCTTCCTTCTTCCATGTTTCCATCACAAATTCCAAGGTAGACCAGGATTGAGCGTAGAGCCCTGAGGTAGGCCGCAGCTTCTTCCGGCGATCTCATGTCAGGCTCGGACACAATTTCTATAAGAGGAACACCAGTCCTGTTAAGGTCAACATACGAAACTGGTTTTCTTTCATCATGAATCAGTTTCCCGGCGTCTTCCTCCATGTGAATTCGCGTAATACCAATCCTTTTGGAGCCGGATGAAGTCTCAACATCCACCCAGCCATGCTCTGCAACGGGCAATTCGTATTGTGAAATTTGATAGTTCTTCGGAAGATCAGGATAATAATAATTTTTTCTGGCAAACCGGCTAATCCCGTTGATTTGACAGTTACACGCAATCGCCATTAATACGGTGAATTCAAGCGCTTTCTTATTCAAGACCGGAAGAGAGCCCGGCATCCCCAGACATATCGGGCACGTGTTTGAATTGGGGGCGGATCCAAATTTGGTCGTGCAAGAGCAAAACGCTTTAGAATCGGTAAGAAGTTGCGCATGAACTTCAAGACCTATAACAGATTCAAATTCCATACTATACTTCCTATATGGCCGGACGTTTCAAGTGGTGGTCAGTTTCTTTCTGGAACGCCGAAACCAACTGGATCAGTTTGGATTCCTGAAAGTGGGATGATATGAGCTGCATACCTATTGGAAGCCCTTGACTAGAAAATCCGACAGGACACGAAATACCGGGTAATCCAGCCATGTTAACGGGTATGGTAAAAACATCAGTTAAATACATTTCAATGGGGTCGTCAATTTTCTCCCCGATCCTGAAGGCGGGAGCCGGTGCCACAGGGCTCAAAATAGCATCGCATGAATCAAAAGCTTTCTTGAAATCCTGGGTAATCAGGGTCCTTATTTTGGCGGCCTTAAGGTAATATGCATCGTAATAACCTGACGAAAGAGCGTAAGTACCTAACATTATCCGACGTTTAGCCTCTTGACCAAACCCTTCAGCCCTTGTTCTACAGTACATGTCTATCATGTTATCGAACGCTTCAGCCCGATGACCGAACTTAACACCATCATATCTTGCAAGATTTGACGATGCTTCGCACGGGGCTATGATGTAATATGCGGCAACCCCGTAATCCAGAGAGGGCAATGACAGTTCAA
>DYRE01000427.1 GCA_020718965.1 Desulfomonile tiedjei | reverse complement strand
AATGCCTCATTTCCGTAAAGGATCAGCGGACACTCCACAGCGAATCCAAATATTTCCATTGCCAGATCGCTTTTCAGCACAGACGTCTTAATCTTCGTCAGCTTCAGTATTCTCTCGTAGAATCTGTCTGCGTTTTCCTGTGAACTGGCAACCAGCGCTACATGGCTTAGTTTCATGATTCCCCCACTTATACCATTTCGAAAATGACAAATTGGTTCATAGAATGCGCTTCAGTACCCCGTGTGTCAATGTCATTGACTTAACGAATTGGTTTGTAGCTCACATAGAATCCTTTACGCTGGACCCTTTTTGGCCTTGGATATTTTCGGTTTGGCCTGATCGGTTCCACCGTTGTTACAAATATATCAAACAGGCTTCCAATCAGAAGCATTGCCACCTCCTTTGACCGGTCAAAGAGAAGGACGATGGTATCCTTCAGCTTGGAAAGGGCCTGTGTAAAGTTGACCTGGTAGGCGTGCTGGTTTTCTTCCCTATGCCGGTCAACCTCGGCTTGCGCTGGAAAAACCAGCATCTGGGCCAAGTTCTTTGAAAAGACCCGGGCATGGAAATCCTGGTAAACAGACAGGACAGACTTGCCTGTGAAGTTTTCCATCTGGATTCGGGATTTCATCACCTTATAGTCCTCCTCGACGGGCCATCGACAATGGTAGAGCTCGGCAAACAGATGAATCGGCCATGCCTCTTGATCGATGAGGGAGGTGACCAGGATCTCGTTTTCTCCACTTTCCAGTGCTACCCGAATCAACCGAAGTTTCAACGGACGGATATCGAGGCCCAATTCCTGGCATTTCTTGATAGAGCTTGGGGGTGCCTTCAGGGTGATGATTTTTTCCGACTTCCCGGAACGGAAAAACTTCCTGATGATCTTCCATTTGCCAACAGGCACCCTGGCGCAGAAATTGCCGCCGAGCATCAGAATCAGGTTGAATAGCCAGTAAGCCGTATATCCCCGATCCAGCAAAACGAGGTCCTTGGGCCTGAGGTTAAGGAAATGCTCTGCGCACAATTCCCGTTCGCCGGTTCCTTTCGGGGAAATGATGGCATCCAGGGTGATCTTGTTGAGGACATCGAACATCTGAGATATCCTGGCCACTGGGCATGGGCTGTCACTGCCGGAATTCCATACCCCAAAATGCTCTGCAATGGCATCGGTGTTGGGAACCACCAACGTGGAGCCATCGACAGCGGACAGGGTAAACCCATGCCATGTCTTGGGTTGGAAATTGTCTTCAAAGAAGTTGACGGCAGATTTGTTGAGTTCTTTGAAAGCCTCGGACTTGAGCTTTTTTCTGGCCTTGCAAAAGGCGCTTTTCGTGACCACACGCAGAAAGGTCTGGCTTTGGCGAATGGTCTTGAAGAAATAATCAAGTTCGTCCTGGTAGGACCCTTTGATCAAGTTCATCAGAAAGAAAATGATGTAGTGGAAAGGGAGTATCCGCTTGCGGGAGAAACTTTTGGAACCGATGCGGTTTGAGTCAAGAAATTCTTTAGAAAATATGATTTCCTTCAAAGAATCAATAAGTTTGGCACATAGATCGCAAAGCAAGCTCCATGCCAAACTGACCCTTTTCCGAGAATTTTGTTGCCATTTTTTTCTCCTTTCGTTGGGAACCAAAATGATACAGCAGCGTATGAATAGTAATACCATATTGCCTCATAAAATCAAGCTATTATTTGAATCTTCGCCCTCACTGGAAATCCCCCATAGGGGGACTCCCAGTGCGAATTCTTTAAGTCAATGACATTGTGCCATTGAGGGGTGGAAGGAGGAGAAATGATCTTAAAAAATGATCGATATGCTTATCGGGTGATATGGTCAAATAGTGACCAGGCGTATGTTGGCCTTTGCACGGAATTTCCGACACTCAGTTGGCTGGCTGGAACGCCAGAGGCTGCGCTGAAAGGTATTCGCAGAGTTGTTGCAGAGGGTATAAAGATTATGGA
>DYRE01000426.1 GCA_020718965.1 Desulfomonile tiedjei | reverse complement strand
TCCACTTATTCCACTGCTTCTAAAAGCAAGTTGTCATCAGACGAGGAAGGCGCCTTCCATGTAGTAGGTAAGGGTGAAACACTAGCGCACATATGTGATGTCTATGGATTGGACCTTAAATCTGTAGCAAAAGTTAACGGACTGCATTCTCCTTACAAATTGATTGGAGGAGAAACGATTTTCTTACCCGCTGTTGCTCTGTTATCGGACTCTGAACAGAAACAGTCGCCCGAACAAAGGAAATTGTTAACAGGAATAAAAACCCCTGAGTCCAAGTATGCGGTTGCAGGCGCGATTCGTGGTCTGCGGCATCCTAGTGTTCCATTTTTAAAGTTCCCGGTGCCGCGCGGAACATTAACTTCTCCATTTGGTTTTCGCTGGGGACGCTTTCATAAGGGGCTAGATATTGCAGCCCCGGTTGGCAGCCAGGTACTTGCATGCGCGGATGGAAAGATAGTCTTTACGGGAAGCCAGAAACGTTTCAGAAGATACGGTAATACAGTCTTGATTGAACATGGTCAAGGCGCATACACATACTATGCTCATCTATCAAAAATTTTGGTAAAGCCGGGGCAGTCGATAAAAAAGGGTCAGAAAATTGCTCTTGTAGGAAACACAGGTAGGTCTACAGGCCCACACCTTCATCTGGAAGTAAGGGTGGCCAATCAAATGTACAACCCCATGGCCTATTTCGCGTCTTCAGAATTGGCAGGAATGAAAGTGGCGAAAAGATTCAGCAACTCTCCAATGGGACCTGTGCTAGCTCGGTGGAAAATTCCTGATCTCGTTTCAGCTAAACTACAATAAAACCCTTTAGTTCAAAGGTATTAACTCTTAACCGTTCTAAAAGTCATATCAAAGAAGCTTGCACAAAAATCTCACAGGTGTTCAAGGCCGGAAAATTCCTATGAATTGATTTGTTTACAAGGTGGAAATAAATCTGACATCATTTGTGTGATTCAGAGCCTGATAGATAACAATAGACGCGGCTAGAAATTTGTGCAAATGCAGGATTGTTTTTGCCATGGAGAAACAGTTAAGTGGCGCATGGTTTGCAAGTAGCCTAAACATAGTGGGGCATGGAATAGTTTTTTGCCATTCGAGACGTACAGAAAAACGCGTAACAGTTTCAAATCTCATGCTTTTTTCTTGACAAGGAGGTTGCTCACAATTACACTTGCGTATCATATCCGTTTTTTCCACAACTTCGAAAAGACACCCCCAAAAATGAAATTCGAGGTCCCAAAGGCTTTCGGGTTCGTAATTGGGGCGTGCTTTAAGCAGGACATAATGTTCAAGGAGGACTACAAATGTCGAAAAGTAAACTGGTGAAGCCTCACGGTGGTGGGGAATTAAAACCTTTAATGCTAACAGGCGCAGCGCTAGAAGCGGAGAAGAAAAGAGCCGAAACTCTCAAGAAAATCAAGATCTCATCCAGAGAAACCGGCGATCTCCTAATGATGGGTTGTGGCGCTTTTACACCGCTTGAAGGTTTCATGACCAAAGCTGATTGGAAAGGTGTATGCGACGAATTCAAGATGGCTAACGGGCTCTTTTGGCCTATTCCGATCACTGTTTCTACTGACGACGAAAGTATTAAAGAAGGGGATGAGATAGCTCTGGTTGACGCAGATGATGGTTATACGGTCGCCACCATGAAGGTGACTGAAAAGTATACTATCGACAAAGCTTATGAGTGCAAAAAAGTTTTCACAACCGACGATATGGAACATCCGGGTGTGCAAAAGGTAATGGCTCAGGGAAAGTACAATCTCGCCGGACCAGTCAAGGTTTTGACTGAAGGTGGATTCCCTGAAGAATATGGAGATCTCTATGGCACACCCGCTGAAACAAGAGCCATATTTGAAGAAAAAGGTTGGAAACGAATTGCGGCTTTGCAATTACGTAATCCAATGCACAGGTCCCATGAGTTTCTTGCCAAGATAGCCGTAGAAGTAATGGACGG
>DYRE01000425.1 GCA_020718965.1 Desulfomonile tiedjei | reverse complement strand
ACAATTGCTTTTACATGTTCAGTTGAAATATTTGAGTAGATGCAATTCATAGAAAACAGTATGAGACTGTATACGGCATTGTCAAATAAGGCATCAAGTTCCTTTTCGGATAAGTGCTTTTCTTCGATGCGCGGAACTTGTCAATGAAAATGAGACACCTCCAGCGACAATTTAGTGTAGCGCCGGTTCGCTACTTGATGATGCCGGTTTGTTGATCCAGACGGCTGTGGGCAACTCCGCAGGCGTCGGCGTTTTTCCCTTGAATCGTTTTGGATTCTTTTCATAGGCAGCATCCAGAACTGCCTGCCGCTCTTTGACAACTTGTTCGGCTCTTCCGTAATGGAGATTTTCCGGAGTCATGAACCCGATTCCTGAATGGTAATGCTCGCGGTTGTACCAATTGAAGAAAGGTTGGCAGAACCCACGGGCGTCCATAATGGCTCCAAAGTTGCCCGGAAACTCCGGTCTATATTTGAGGGTTTTGAAATGGGATTCAGAATAGGGGTTGTCATTGCTCACATAGGGTCGTGAATGACTCTTGGTGATCCCCAGATCAGCCATCAAAAAAGCTACCGGTTTGGATTTCATGCTGGAGCCGCGATCAGCATGGATCGTCAGTTGTCCCGGCTGGATATTCTGTTTTTTGCAAGTTTCCTCAATCAGTTTCTGTGCCAGAGAAGCAAGTTCCCGGTGGGCCACCATCCATCCGACGACGTACCGGCTGAAGACATCGATAATCACATAGAGGTAGTAGTACGTCCACTTTGCCGGTCCCTTGAGTTTCGTTATGTCCCACGACCAGAGCTGGTTGGGCGCACAGGCAAGCAACTCCGGTTTTTGGTAATGGGGATGGGTAAGCTGATTGCGCCGTTCTTTGACTTCTCCGTGTTTTTCAAGAATCCGATACATAGTCCTCACAGAGCACAGATACCTGCCTTCATCCAAAAGAGTATTATAGATTTCCTGGGGTGGCTGATCCACAAAGCTATCTGAGTGGAGAATATCCAGTATGGTCTTTTCCTCTTCATCAGATAAGGCAAGGGGGGGTGCAGGCCTCAATTTCTTTGTTGAAGCTTCTCCCATATCCTGCCGACCCTGCCAGCGGTAGAAACTGGCACGGGGAACTGCTAAAGCAGTACAAGCCTGTCGGATATTCACTTCTTTTGCCAGAGATGCTGTCATATTCATTATCTCGCCTCTTACCGGGGATCGAGCGGCATCTGAAATATCTCGGCAATTTTTTTTTGAGCCGCAATGATGAATTCTGCCTGCCGGAGCTTGTTTTCCAACTTTTTGGTTGCCTTCTCCAGTTCGGCTATGCGCAGCAGGGAAGGATCATGTTCCTTTTTCTTTGGCCCCCGCTTTTTGGGGGAAAGCGCTTCCAAACTTCCCTTTTGTGCTTGTCGCCGCCATGTGATCAAGTTGGAAGAGTACAGGCCTTCCCGGCGCAACAGGGCGCCCAGACAACCCTGCCCTTTACATGATTCGGCCTCCCGGAGAATACGACTTTTGTATTCCGCACTAAAACGGCGCCGAGCCGCTTTATCGGAAACCTCGGTATTGGGAACGAGAGTCAAACCAGCCTGGCCTTCGGCCCGGCGACATGAAGAAATTCCAGTCGCCCTACGGGCTCCTTCCATTTCTTCATGTGCTTTTGAATCACAAACCAACATCGCTTCCTTCTTTTCCATGATCTTCCTGCTCCTTCCCGCCCCCTATTATATAGTCTAAATTACAGGATGGGAAGTGTCTCACTTACATTGGCACAGAGGGGAATGGTTAAAGATTCTTCTCATTTTCCATCATATATGTTGTTTCAATTGGGAGAAGTTTAGGAATTTCCATTAAAATCTTTTCGTTCTTTTGCGCTATATCCGAGGCGTCTATAAGATTATCACCTTCTTTGGTTTTTTGAACTTTAACACCGTAAGATAAAATATTTAAATCTCTACATGCTAAAAGCATGTT
>DYRE01000424.1 GCA_020718965.1 Desulfomonile tiedjei | reverse complement strand
TACAGCTTCCTCAACAATTTTTCCCGCAAAGACTTCAAGCTCCTCGGTAGAAGGCAGAAATCCATGCAAAAGCAGGAAAGCGGTCTCTGGGAATGTCGATCTTTCGGCTAGCTCTTCAATTCTGTAACCGCGATAAATTAGTATGCCCTTATTTCCGTCTATGAAGCTGATTTTTGTATCAGCGACCGTGACGCCCCTAAGGCCTATGTTTTTAACCGAGACAGTTTGCGCCATACCGCCCCCTTCCATTGAATAGTGTATTTTGATCGCGTCCAGGTTGTAATTGGATAGTAAATTGAGTTACCCGCTCCGTTTTTCATTCGTATAAGATATTTCTGAAAAAGGAGCGGGACTTATTTAGTCACTAATCGGCAATAAAAAACTCATCTTTTTTTGCGCCGCACACAGGGCATTTGTCAGGGGCCGAATCGGCCACAGTATATCCACACTTCGGACAAATATAATAATCCTTTTCAGGAACTGGCGCTCCAGATTCTACAGCCTCTATAGCCTTTTGATAAAGTTCCCCGTGAACTTTTTCAACTTCATTGGCCCAATGAAAACTCTTGAGAGCGGCGTTGTTTTTTTCCGCCTTGGCGGCTTTGATAAAATCGGGATACATGGATGTGAATTCGTGATGTTCGCCGCCGTAAGCCTCTTTAAGGTTTTCCAAAGTAGGACCGACACCTTTGAGAACTTCCAGGTGGTTGTGCGCATGTATAGTTTCAGCGGCCGCTGCAGCCCTGAAAAGTTTAGCGACACCCTTCATATTCTCCTGTTCAGCCTTCTTCGCAAACGCCAGATACTTTCGATTCGCCTGCGATTCCCCGGCAAACGCCTCTTTGAGATTTTTTTCAGTTTCGCTCATCATTTCACTCCTTGTAAACAACTCCAGAGCAAAGGCTCTTACCCTTTAATTATTCTTGGAATTATCATCTGATGATGTGGACAGATCGAATCGGGATTTTGATATGCGCATCCAGCAAAAGCGACCATGTATTCTCTCATTTTGGTGAAAGGAACCACTTCGTCAACGAATCCTCGCTTTGCGCAATATATCGGTCGAGATTGATCATAATATTGTTTGGCCAACGCGTTCATCTTGTCAATGATGGGGTCTAGCGGACGACCGGCGTCCTTTTCTTTCACGAGCCGCCTTGCAAACGAAGCGGCCGAGGCTGTTTCTCCATGCATGACGTAAATCTCGCTGGCCGGAGTGCCAAGGGTGAAAGCGCAATGATTATTCGCTGTCGGACCACCCATTATGTAATGAGCCGCAGCGGTACCCTTCCGAAGCACGAAAAGCATCATGGGCACGTTGGTTTGTTCTATAGAATAGATGAGAGATTGACCAAGCCCCAGGAGTTCAGCTTTTTCAGCAATGTCTCCCACGTCGATACCTGAGGTATCCTGGAACCAGACAATCGGCACACGGTCACGACCACAAAGTGTAACGAATTCGTTTAATTTTATGAGACCCTGCCGATAGAGCTTGCCGCCTATACCGGGATATGGTGCGTATTCCGGATAACCCTGTCCAAGAAAACCCTGCTTGTTGCCGATAAGTCCTACGACGAAACCATCAATCTTTGCCAGACCGGTATACATCTCAGGGCCGTATGTCGGTCTGAATTCCATGTGTTCACTGTTATCCGTCAACCGCGCAAGCACGTCATTGAAATTGTAAATAGCCTTCTGGTTCATCGGGACAATATAATTCAGGTCTTCGGACTTAAACTTGGGTTCTGCCGGTTCAGCAACCCGGAAAAACCTCGGGTCATATGCGGGCATATAGCTCATATACTCTCTGAGCGCATTCAATAGCCCTTCTTCGGTGTCATAGACCCGTTTAAAGAAGCCCGTCTCGTCGTAATGGATATTGACACTGCCAGGGGGGACTTCCTTGAAATGGCGGGTCGCGTTTATCAAAGACTCAGCGCCCTCAAGATCAAAGAAACCTTTGGGACTCA
>DYRE01000423.1 GCA_020718965.1 Desulfomonile tiedjei | reverse complement strand
CCCACAGCAGGAATAGTGATTCTCGAAGATCTCGGAGATGACCTCCTCGAATCAGTAGTTTCCCGTAGTTCAGACTCTGAAATCAGAGACATATATGGGCTTGCTATTGACACGCTCATGAACCTTCAAAGGACTACATCGGAAAGCCAATCTCGCTGCTCCGCATTTGGCCTGGCCTTTGATGAAGAGAAATTACTTTGGGAAATGGACTTTTTCATGAATCACTTCGTTTTGGGATTTGCGAAAAAGGAGCCTCCAAAATCCGCAGTATCGAAAATGAAGACTTTTTTCAGGAAAATTTGCAAAGAACTTTCTTCGGAACCCCGTATTTTTACTCATCGAGATTTCCACGCGAGAAATCTTATTCTAAAGGACAGCCAGATTTTCATGATTGATTTTCAGGATGCCAGACTTGGACCGGCTCAATATGATCTCGCCTCATTGCTGAGAGATTCGTATGTTTCTCTGTCCGAAGATCTGATTGAGCATCTCCTCAAGTCTTACTTGGAACAGGCTGACTATCTAGTTGACAACGATTCAGAACATTTTCGCCGCATTTTTGACATAATGTCCATCCAAAGAAATATCAAAGCATTAGGAACCTTTGGTTATCAAGTTACCGTCCTGGGTTCGCTGCGATATTTGTCCTCGATTCCTGGAACAGCAAGCAACATATCGATGAATCTTTCAAAGTATTCTGAATTTAACGATTATCTTCCAGTCTTAGAAGATTACATCCTAGCCCCAGCCTCATTATACTGATTTGTTTGAGCCCCATGATTTTATCTAACCTGTCTTAACCATATAAATAACTTTAATTTTATATTGTAACAATTTGTAATATATGATATATTCTATTGAGATTTATCATACGCCAATTTGTTTTGTATGAAAGAATGCTTATGAAAACATTTATTAAAGCGTTCGTAGTGTTTGGAGCCATCTGGCTTGGCGCATTTACAGCGCAGGCTCAGCAGACGTTAGACGCGCTGACCCAGATCGACAAATTGAAAACAACCATTGAAGTTCAAATTGAGCGAATCAAGAGTACTCGAGATTTGACAGACTCCCAGCTTTCTTTGGCTCGTCTGCGAATCGGTGAACAGATCGAGCGCTCAGAACAGGATCTTGCCCTCCAGATGGAAAAGTTGGAGCGTCTCAAGGAGCAGCTTCAGGAACAACAATTGCTGGCAGACAAGGCCGTCAATGCCATGAAGACCGATGTCTTGACAATTTCTACAACAGCTCTTGGCAATATTGATGAGCAGTTGAAACAGACAATCAATCTTCTGGAACAAATGAAAAAGATTAAAGAAGAGGTTGCTGGTCAGAAAAACTTGCTGGAATCTCTCGACACAACAGTAGCAGCGCCTTCAGTAGCGTCTTTACAACCGTCAGTCTCTCCATCAGCGATGGAAACAATGGCGCCGCCGACGCTAAACCAGGAAGTGGAACTCCCCACGGTCACTATAAATCAGGGAGCGGGAATTCCTACGACTCAGGGATTTCCGACCACAACTCCTCCTGGAAGCAGTTGACCATACGCGAATCAACAGACGTCTAGTTAGACGTTCCATCGAAAGACAACGAAATCCTACCTCCTGTTGGTTATAGAGCCCGGTCATTCTTGAAAGGGCTCCCCTTTCCTTATCTTGTTCATTATTGCCCCCTTTAACGGTTTTACTTTTCGAAGAATTCTCACGATGATGTATATTGGGAACGTGAGACGTACCTCCAAGATCAAATGAGGGGACCTTCAATGACAGTGCGTGACCTGGTTTTTACGGTGGGTGATTACCCGTGGATCCTGCTGGTATATTTTATTGGGTTACCTTTATCGGCTTACATAATCGGTAAACTGCACGGCACTGGTAAAGGTGGGTTGAGTCCATGGAAGCAGTTTTATTCCGTCATTATTTATCTTTGCGCTGTTCCAGGGGTTTTCTCGGCCGTGCTAACAGTGTCTACCGCC
>DYRE01000063.1 GCA_020718965.1 Desulfomonile tiedjei | reverse complement strand
CACGGCGGTGTAGCTCGCATGAGTGATCCTGAACTGATCGAGCAAATCATGAAGTGTGTAACGATACCGGTAATGGCAAAATGCCGGATAGGACATTTTGTAGAGGCTCAAATTCTTGAGGCTATTGGTGTTGACTATGTGGATGAAAGTGAAGTCCTAACACCTGCGGATGAACAGAATCACATCGACAAGACCAAGTTCAATGTACCGTTTGTCTGTGGCTGCCGAAATCTCGGAGAGGCTTTGCGAAGAATAGGCGAAGGGGCTGCAATGATTAGGACCAAGGGGGAGGCCGGGACAGGCGACGTAGTTGAGGCCGTTAGGCATGCCCGGTCAGTAATTGGAGAAATACTAAGAATCAGTGTCATGAGACAAGATGAGCTTGCAGCTTACGCGAAGGAAATCGCCGCGCCGCTCGATCTGGTTATAGAAACCGCGCAAAAGGGAAGAATGCCTGTAGTAAATTTTGCGGCCGGTGGTGTCGCTACTCCCGCTGACGCTGCATTGATGATGCAATTGGGCGTGGATGGAGTCTTTGTTGGTTCCGGTATTTTCAAAAGTGGCAACCCTTCTGCCAGAGCAAAGGCAATCGTTAAAGCGGTAACTCATTACAATGATCCTAAAATACTGGCTGAAGTCAGCAAGGGCCTCGGTGAGGCAATGGTTGGTATTGGAGTTAGCCAGTTAGCCGAAGGCGAAAGGCTTGCCGTTCGAGGGTGGTGAATGTTTCATGAACATTGGTGTCCTTGCTTTACAGGGAGATTTTGAAGAACACCGAATTTGTCTCCGGAGATTAGGAGTAGATGCCCGAGAAGTTAGGCTTCCATCGGAACTCAATGAACTTAACGGTTTGATCATTCCTGGAGGGGAGAGCACTACCATCGGGAAGCTGGCTACCGACTATTGCCTTGTAGAACCGATTCTCGATTTTGCCAAATCTGGTGTGGTCTGGGGGACATGTGGCGGTTTGGTTCTCATGGCTAAGGATGTTGGGATGAGCCAACCAACACTGGGTTTGATAGACATGACGGTCGAAAGGAACGCGTTTGGTCGTCAGGTAGATAGTTTTGAAGAAAATCTCGAGATCGAAAATTTGCATGGAGGTCCTTTCAGGGGTGTTTTTATAAGGGCCCCCAGAGTTATAAGAGTTGGTCCTGGGGTTCAGATACTGTGC
Source organism: Desulfomonile tiedjei (assembly GCA_020718965.1). Lineage (GTDB taxonomy): Bacteria > Desulfobacterota > Desulfomonilia > Desulfomonilales > Desulfomonilaceae > CAJBEZ01. Next base: position 8,511 of record DYRE01000063.1, on the reverse strand, counting down.
AAATTGGAAGATGGCTCTATTGTCGCTGTAAGGCAGGGCAGATTTCTGGCGACCTCATTCCATCCCGAATTAACCAACGACAGCAGACTTCACGAATACTTTCTGGAAATGATATCGAAAACGGATCAACCTTCAGGAACCCCTCAACATTGAATAGCCATGCCCAAATTTAAGGCCATTGTGGAATACGATGGGTCCAATTATCATGGGTGGCAGTTACAGCCCAATGCCAATACTGTTCAAGGGGAGATTGAAAAAGCTTTATCGAGGATTTTTCATGAAAGAATAGTCGTCTTTGGGGCAGGACGCACAGACGCTGGAGTTCACGCAACAGGTCAAGTAGTCCATGTGCTGGTTCCGTGGAAACATTCGGCTGACGATCTGAAAAAGGCCCTCAATTCTCTCCTTCCAGATGACATCTGTATTTTGAGCGTCTCAACGGCTCAAAATGATTTCCACGCCAGGCACTCGGCCATCTCAAAAACGTATCGTTATCAAATTGTTAATCAACAAACCAGATCACCTTTGAAAAGACTGTACTTCTGGGAGATTGCATATCCTCTTGATTTAGGCAAACTTCAGGAGGCTTCAAAATTATTGATAGGGATTCATGATTTTTCTTCTTTTGGGGCGCCAACCTCGGGAACCCCATCAACCGTTAGAAAAATCCATGAAGCGTTTTGGGAAAAAGATGAAAACAGTAATACTTTTTCCTTCACAGTCAGAGGTTCCGGCTTTTTACGTTTCATGGTGAGGTCTTTGGTTGGAACATTGGTAAGGGTAGGGCTCGGGAAAATCAGCGTCGGAGATTTTGCCGACATCTTCATGGCATGTGACAGATCCAAGGCGGGACCTATAGCAAAACCTCAGGGACTTTTTTTGGTGAAGGTAGAATATCAAGAAGGCTGAAAAGGAATCAACTTTAAAAATTCAGTGGCAGCGAGTAAGTAAAAAGCTGGGGAGAATTAGAATAAATCCAACCCTCCCCGGTGAGATGCTATTCGAAAGAGAAGATTTTTTCTTCTCCTCCCGGGGGTGTTATAAATAGTTGAAGTCCATTAGGACCTGTAGTCTGCAAATAATCAAGAAACATTTCATGACTTCCCGGGGTTAGTTCCGCACTGCCGGATTGATTTACCGTCTTGACTCCACTACCCTCAGCGTTAATCACCATCTTCTTGCCAATAATCAATCTAGCGGAGTTGTTGCATACAACTCTGAACTTGTAGGTACCAGATTCCTGGTCAGATAAAGAGAACTTGACGTAGAAACGAATGCCAAACCATTCTTCTCTCTTTGGGATTCCCGGGAATTCTTTTGACCCTCTGTCGATAGGATAATCTATAGCCTTGGTGAAGAACATCCCTGCAGGAGACATTTTGTTGAAACTGGGCATTTTTTTTGTATTTGGCGGCACAAAATAAACAAAAGCAGGGATTAGACTCAGTTTTCCACTTTCCTGAGAAAAACCTGTTAATGTTCTAGCCGGCGAAAAAAGTTCCTCCGGACTTGTGGGTTGTGTCACAAACAATTGAAGTTTTGGTTCGCCCTGAGGATGGAAATATTCAAGAGTTATCGGGTAGCTTCCCTGCTGTAGAAAGGCCCATCCAATTGAGCCGGGGGAGTCACTTTTAGATCCCTTGGGCAGTTCCACAATTGCGCTTTTTCCGATTGTCAATTTTGCAAAATGGTCCGACAGAAGCCTAAAGGCAAAAATACCTGCCCCCTCGACATTGAAAAATCCCTGGTATTTCAGTCCAATCATGTCCTTTCGACCGGGTATCCCTGGAATTTCTCCTCCTTCTATATCCAGTTGAGACGCAATTAACCGGCCTATTGGATTAAGCTTGTTGAAATCCGGGCCCTCAGGATAATTTCCCTGTGGAACAAAATAAATGTGACCCCAGAGCACATCATATGGCTTGGCCGGTTCCTGCCATCCAACAAGACTTTTGTTGATTGTAAAAATCTCTTCCTGTCCCATTGGTGGTTGAACGAAAAGTTTGAGCAAAGGAGCGCCCTTTGAATTGAAGCTATCGAGAATTATTGAGTGAACGCCCTCGGCAAGATGAATGAAACCTTCTTTGGAAGAAGTCGGGTGAATTCCGTCATTTTCAATTAAAGTTTTATCATCTACATGTAGTCTGACACCATCTTTAGACTCAACTCTCCATCTAAAAAGCCCTTCTCTTGAAACCAGAAATGTACCTATAAATCTTATGCCCATGTCATCAAGCTTTTCAGGGAGTCCTGAAGGCTCTTGCTGACCCTTTGCCGGATCAAGGAAAATTCTTTCCGTATTAAGAGAGACCAAGGGTTTAAAAGCGCTAAAATCGGGAAGGGCCGCTATGTTTTCTGGTAACTTGTAGACACTGACACTAAAACTGGATTGAACAGGGGAAGGCTGTTGAATTCCTCCGCCGGTTCCCACTTTCGTACTGGAAGCAGATCCGCTGTCCCCGCCGGGAACTGGTTTTGCCTGCGATTGGTCGATAGATTTGATTGGCGCGGGTTTCTCAGGCGAAGTTAACTGGCGCGTGGGGCCCGAGGGAGTTGTAGTCTGTCCTGACTGGGGCCCTTTTTTGATTGGTTGTGAATCCGGAGAGAAGATTGACGGCCGGGATGTCTCTGCAGGTCCTTCTGAGGATGGCCTGGATTCGGTCGCTGAAGTCGAAAACGTTTGTTTTGGCGCGACTGTTTCGGCCGGTTGCCCTTTAGGACCAGTTTCAACCTGAAAAGATTCGATTTGTTCGGGAGAGAAATCTAAAGGTATTTTTTGAGTGGCCCCACTTTTTTTCTTAATTACTAGAAAATCTTCAGAAAAAACTGAATCAACAGTAAAGAAGGCAGCTAAAACAACCAGTAGAGAAACTACTCTAAACATCGATAGCTTCATATGTCCACCTCATGTTTCCAAAACAAGAGACCAATACAAAAAACAGTTTAAGGGAAAAAAAGAACTCAATCAAATGATTAGTCTCCATATTTAGGACTTCTTGGATACCAAACTGTTCCCAGCCATGGATTCAAGCGCTTTAATATCGATATAGATCGAAGCGTTTTTTAGTTCCTCGACAGCTTACCAACCCTTGGATGTTTCAACTAACGCCAGGACCTGAATATGAACGAAAGGATGCGCTTCAGATCCGGTTGATTATTGAATAGAACGAGAGTTAGTGGCCAAGGCTAAATCTCACAGTATCTAGGGACTTGTACAGGACGTTAGACTATCTTCCGACATTATTGCGCCAATTTGAGATTCGTGTGTCGCTGAAACAGGTGTATCGTTGTCTTCTATCACTTCGACTTCAGACCATGAGCTTGGATACCGTTCGACAAAACGAACCTGAAATGGCATGTATTTTAGGGATGTAACACGTTCTGTAAGTTTCTCCGATATACATAAGCCTATCAGTTCACGTGGTCCTTCTGGAGTCACTGATTCTGATATTGCCTCAGCGGAAAAATACCTAACGTTGAATGCCCCTTCTCTCAGAGGTTCAAAACCAGACGGGAGAGTCTTGTTTTGTTTAGGGCCGTTAATACTGTCCGAGTTAAGGTCACCTTTTGCTTCTACATAGACCAGGTTTGATTTGAAACGATAAACTGCCATTAGCGCCTGCGCCTGATCGAGAAAGCTTTTACCAAAAAGAATTATCAGGACATTCAGTAAAATGTCGACCAGAGCCGTGAACATGTAAATCCTAAAAAAGTCATCGTACGCCACAGAAAAACTGGGGTATTGCATTAAAATAAGTTGCAGGAATCCCACCAGGCACATCACGGAACCGAGAGTCAAACATAGTAGCGCGGCTACCCTGTTTGAGGTTTTTACATATTCCGGAAAGCTTTCTATCAAAGAACCTATAGATGTTTCCCCGTCGGACTCCCGGGTAGGATTTGATCTCATAACCCTGTTAGGTAATCCCCTATGGGAGAAAATCTTGGAGCCTTCTTCAATAATAGAGAAAAATATCGACGGATGGCCCTTTCCCTCTACTATCATTGAGTCCATCTCCCTTGCTGCCTGAGGTTTCTTGAGAGGGATTAAAAGAAAAGAAATTAACAATTTCAAAAGACATACGATTAAAAGCAGCTTGTAAAAGGGATAAGGTGATGGAAGCAGGTAATTGGTTCCTAGCCCCAAAGAGGATAAATAAATAGGAGCTGATTCTAAAATTTTAAAAAGGAAATGAATTACTATGCCTACAGCTACTACCTTCCAGATGAATCTCATGTTCCATTTGATGATATGCCCCGGTATTTGGGATATGTATCTCGCATTGGACCAGATTTTACCCAAAAAATAGAACATCATTGAAGGAGCTGACTCATAAGTTACTATTTTGCATTCCCTGAGGCCTTCGGTGACATCATTGAGTCGATAAAATTCTTTTGGATTCTGAAAGGTCAGTTTTAGTTTGAAAATCCGCTTGAGACCACCAAAAAGCCAGTTCAATCCAACAATTACGCCAGCTCCAGCGGCCACAGTTGTTATAAAAACACCAAACATGAAAGGAACATAATTCAGCAAAAATTCATTTAATTGATCGGGAAGTCTTAATGGAAAGAATTCCTTCAATTCATAAAGTCTTATAGCGGCTCCCATAGTTATGAACGAACCTAACGCCGCCACGACGATACCATATAACATGGTATGATTAGGAATCTTTACCGAAGCGCTAGACCTTCTCAATTTTAAAGAGAACATAAGCTACCCCATCGTAGAATCTGAGAAAACCTAGTAACAAAGATAATATCTCATGTCAAATGAAAATGATACATTTAAAAAATGAGGTATTACATTATACGATATTTTGCTTTTGAATGTTCACTGAATTGAGTTTAAGAATGTACAGATTTTATTTTAATGAGATCCGAAACGCTCAAAATATCAAGGAACAGATCGAGTCAACAAACCGGAACAAATGTATAATTTATGTTTTTACAACCTTAACTTTTAAGGGCAATTCGCCTGTTAGAATTTCAGTGTTTAGCCCTGCCCCGCGGGTTTTATCATGATTGGATACCCCGTCGATTACGTTGGTAACGGCCCCAGACCCCCTATAACCAAAGCCTTTAGCCATTGCCACGACTCCAGGGCGAATGCCGGGAGCTAGTTGCGCCTTAATTTTGAAAGAAACCTTATCATCATAACTTTGAATGGTAACATAATCTCCCTGCTTGATGTGTCGTTTCTTCGCGTCGTCCCAATTCATGACAAGTCTGTTTTCCGGTATGATTTCCAGAAGCCATGAATTGATTCCAGACCTTGGAGAACGGTGAAAAGGCAGGGTGTATGTCACCAACCACAATTCGTCTTCCGCAATAGAGTTTGTGGGTGGCGCCGATATTGCCTGACCATTGCCAATTTCTCCGCCAACCTTTGTTTCGATATGACGCGGTTTGGGAACTGACGCAGGGAATATACCTCCACGCTGCATTATTTCATCAAGATGAATTTTTCCGCTGGTTTCACTAGAACTCAATTGTGGATCGAAAAGGTAAGCCGTAGCCGCGAAAACCTTGCTATAAAATCCCCAGGAGTTTGGGCGCTTTCCATTATTATCCATTGCAAACTCGGGTATTCCTGAGGAAGCCCCAAGCCTGATCAAAATATCTTCCATTAACAAGTTTTCAGGCAATATCGGGAAATAATCTCCCGATTTTGAGCTAAACCCACCAACTACCGGTGATCTAAAGCCGCAACCCGGTTTATCGCAGGAAGGAGGTAATGCGCAAAGATCCCATCTTTCCAGATAAGTGGTGTCAGGCAGAATATAGTCTGCAAAAGCGGCTGTTTCAGTTATGACATTATCTATCGCCACGACGAGAGGATTGGCCTTTGTATTTGAAAGGGCTTTAACAGATTTCTCGGGGTAGTAATAAACAGGATCGGCCTGCCACAAAATCACAGACCTGTTTTCATTTGGCAGCGGAAGAGGATCAATTTTTGAAAAACCTGATCCACTGAAGGTTTTCCTCAGATCGTTTAACAAACCGTCGTTGCGACTCAGCAAGCCACCAGAACCCGGCAAAGAACCAACCATTGAATTTAGTGACAATATCAATCTTGCGGTCAATTCTCCGTCAGGTTGACGTAAGATCCCCTGACCGAACAATACAGCGGAACTTTCTCCAGCTTTAGCCATTAGGTCTGCTATGTGATAAACGATCTCGGGTCCAATTCCGCATGACTCAACCAACGATCCAATGGAACGTGAATCGGCCAACCTTTTCAACTCAGGGTCACTATTCCTCAAATCACTGGAGTGTTTTTCAAAAAGAGCTTTGGCAATGGCCAGAGCGAGCGAGGCGTCGGCGCCAGGAATAATCGGGACCCAAAGGTCAGCTTTGGAAGCGGAAGTAGAAAGCCTTGGGTCCACTACCACCCATGACATGCAAGAAGCTTTCAGGCGCGAGTCAGCTAATTCCCGAGCAATCGAGACCAATGGTTTTCCCGAGTCCAAAGGAGTAAATCCGAAACCTAGCAAAAACTTGACCGTTTTGTAGTTAGCGTCCAACGTCCCAGACTCTGGGCCAAAAACCGATTTAGCTAACTCAATGGAGCGGTTGTTCCAGAGGACGTCATCAGTGCGGGCAAAAGATGCCCCAGGGAAAGCTGAAACGAATCTTTCCAGAAACAGTTGAGAGCCCCAGTCAATTCTGCCGGCCAGGAGAGTAGGACCCGATCTTGAAGATCCTCCATTTTTGAGTCCTTCAATCTTTCCTTCGCCGAATAAGCTACCTCCTTCGACTATTTCATTAATGGCCTGCTCCCAAGATATAGCTAACCATTTTCCAGATCCTCTGGAGCCTAATCTTTTTAAAGGTTTTAGAATTCTAAAAGGATCATATAGCGTCTGAATTCCACTGGATCCAATCGCACAAACAGATGCGCCATCTCTGGCCGCTTTTTCCAGGGGGGTATCAAAATTCAGAGGTTCAGCCTTTGAAACTGGATGATAAGGGTTACCTCCTATTTTTACCAGCGCTCCCTGCGCTATCCGGCAACCTATTCCACATCCTCCCGGACAGAGGGCGCAGACAGTGTACCTGGTGTCTACTCCCAGTATGGTCTCTATCGGATCTACAGCAGGCGCTCCCTTGATGAATTCAGGAACCACGTTTTCGTTGCCCAACCATGAACAACCCGCAAAAAGAGATACTCCTCCCATCAGGGAAGCTATCCTAACAAAATCTCGACGTGATATTTTAACCATGCCAGCTTCTTAGAGTTTGGTTTTTAACTCAATGGGATATCGAACCCAATAAAAACCACTGAGTATCTCATTAAAAAAACACCACAAATAATCAATACTGAGGCAACAGAGAGCCACATTTTATTCCCGCCGGTCCTGGGATACACTAGTATCGCAAGTGGCAGCAGCATTCCGGCCACTATTTCGCCCCACAAATAAAATGTTTCATGAAGAGCAAGGAGTATGGATGCGTGACCGTCAGCATTGGAGACCAGTAGAGTTAGCCAGAAACTTCCTGTCCAAAAGAGATCGGTGAGTAATATGCCGATCATCATAAGACGAAGGCTCTTGTACAACTCCAACTCCAATTTTTCTTTGCGAAATCTATCCATGATTAACGCGACAATAAATAAGAGAGCTATACCCGAAAGAAGCGCTGACGTGAGAAAGAATCCCGGCATCAATGCCGAATGCCACCACGCCCTAGCCCTGACCAGGGCAAAAGCAAAACCCGTGTAAGCGTGAACAAAAATTGCAAGGGGAACCGTTATTGTTCCCAGGATTCGTGTTGTTCGTTCATCCTTGACGAATATGAAATAAATGTAAACCAGGTTTGCTATAGGATACAAAGTCAGCAAATACGAACCATAGGATAGCGCTGATGTTGGATTGAAATATTCGGGAACCAGCGTGTGCCAGAAGCGCCAAGGCTGATGAAGATCAAGTATTAGACAGGCGGGAGCCAACAAAAGAAGTACGAACGAAATGATTGCCGCCGGCAAAGCCATAGGTTTAAATCGCTTGATGCCAAACACGGTGGATAATGTGGAAAGTATAAAAGACCCAGCGCTCAGTCCTGTGAAATAGAAATAAAGAGGAATAAAGATTTTCCACGGAATGTCATGAGGCACGTTATATAAAACAGTCGCATCCATGAGCTTATTTTTGTTCCTGATGTTTCCAGTATGTTGCGTCTGGACTCGGAATACTTTTGCGATAATTGATGATGGCTTCTTCAAAATTATCGGTAAATGAAATTCTCCCCTTTAGGGAATGATCCGCCATGATATAGAACACCTTCGGCTTTGTCCCCAACTCAGGTTTAATTACTGAAGTGGGAACAGTGGACAAAACCTTTCTGACTTCAGACAACGGATCCAATAAATCTCCAAATATGAGAGCTTTTGTCAGGCACGCCTCCACGCAGGCAGGTTGCAATCCATTTTCGATCCTTGAGGCGCAAAAATCGCATTTGTCGGCGGTGTGTCTGATGGGGTTAAAGAACCTGGCGTCATAAGGACAAGCTGAA
>DYRE01000422.1 GCA_020718965.1 Desulfomonile tiedjei | reverse complement strand
CGATGGAAGCGTTCCTGGAAGTTCCATTTCTGAAAACTTCGTCCAATATGGCCAGGGAAACAGCGTCACACTATTCAAAAGAAGCCAACCACAACAGAATAGTCTCTATCCTCGAGAGCGTTCTGAATGACAGACCCGGATCATGATTTTTAGCGCATGACCCCGAAAAGTTCACTGCAATTGTATTACAATTATTAGCTAAACTAACTTATCGGGGAAATCGGATAGTTATTTGATGGTTTTGATTCGATTTTAAGTAAAATTTCTTGAAATCAGGTCCCGGAGCGTGGCATTATTAAAAGTCGCGCATTAAATTACATGAGATTCAGCAGAGTGCCGATGAAATCATATGACAACAAAATTGTAGTTTTTCATTGCAGTAACTTGCGTCTTTTTTCTGACGGCAGCCAAAAGCAATTCTCAAAGTCCTGGCCCGGAATTGCTCTGGTTACTATCCCCTGCTCAGGCAAAATTGAAGCTCATTTTTTACTTAAAACGCTGGCTGCAGGCGCGCAGGGAGTGCTCGTGCTCGCTTGCGCTGAAAAGGCGTGTCAATATCTTGAGGGTTCCATGAGGTCCAGAAAAAGGGTCGACTATGCCCGTTTTTGGCTGGATAAACTTGGGATCTCGCATGATAGGATCGAATTTGTGCGTCTTTGGCCTGTTAGCAAGCAAGCTCTGGAAGAAGCGTTAAAAGCGTTTGTGTTGAGACTTGAGTCACTTGGAGCAATTGGAGTTTCAGACAAAAATTAGATTATATGATCAACTAGATTCTAGTGGCCCTATATCAAGAATTGGCAAGAGTCATCAAGTTGCGTTCTATTTGAGGTTTTATAGCGTCGAATAGGGGTCGACTGAGGAGGAAATCCGTGATTGTCGCTGAACTAAAAGATTTTCAAGAAATCAGGGAGATGATAGACCGTTATTCTTCCATTCTCGTTGTTGGATGCGATTCATGCGTGGCGGAGTGCGCGGCTGGTGGGTCCAGAGAAACCCAACTCCTGGCATCGGCGCTGAAGTTGTCATACCTTAAGGATGGCCGACAAAAAGTTATCACTGAAGCGTGCATAGACAGACAGTGTGTTGATGATTTTATCGATGTTATAGCTGAACAGGTTCCTGAACACGAAGCCATACTATCGCTTGGTTGCGGGGCTGGAGTTCAGGCGCTTGCGAGGGTCTACCAGGATAAACCGGTTATCCCTGCGCTAAACACACTTTTTATCGGTGAAACTGTTATGAGGGGAGTCTGGACAGAAAACTGCCTGGGCTGTGGACAATGTAAACTGGGGTATTTTGGAGCTGTGTGCCCCGTCACTCGTTGCTCGAAAAAACTGATGAATGGTCCCTGTGGAGGTTCAATTGGTGGACGTTGCGAAATTGATCCTGAGATTCCTTGCGGTTGGGACCTTATTATTAGACGCCTCACTGCGCTTGGAGAAATCGACCGACTTGCCGAATATGTACCGCCTGTCAACTGGTCTACGTCACACTCAGGGGGACCCCGTCGTGTAATCAGGGAGGATCAAAAACCGTGAAAACAGATAGTTTACTGGAAAAAGCTTTTGAAAGTGGAACATTTGCCGTCACAGCGGAATGTGGCCCGCCAAAGGGTTCGGACGCTGACATTTTGATAGCGAAGGGAAAAGCTCTTCTTGGTTGGGTAGACGCTGTGAATGTAACGGACAACCAGACAGCGATAGTCAGGATGTCCTCGTTGGCCGCGTGTTCTATATTGAAGTCGCTAGGACATGAACCCATACTTCAAATGGTGACAAGAGACCGTAACAGGATTGCGCTTCAGAGCGACCTCTTCGGAGCGTATGCGATTGGAATAAGAAATGTTCTTTGCCTGACGGGCGATCATCAGTCATTTGGCAACCAGAAAGAGGCGGTAGGAGTTTTTGACCTGGACTCCGTGCAACTCATCAGAACCGCTAAAGACATGCGCGATTCCTCAATCATTATTGGCGGA
>DYRE01000421.1 GCA_020718965.1 Desulfomonile tiedjei | reverse complement strand
ATGAAGAAAAGCAGCCACTATTGGAAAATAAAGCGGCAGAGCCCTCAAGAGAATCTGAACGGGAGAAACCGATTCTAAAAGGACGAGTGGTTGTTGCCGGGAGTTCCCTATTCGCTGCTAACCGTTTTTTCAAGCTCCAGGGGAACGGTGACCTGTTTCTGAATACGGTTTCGTGGCTGGCTGAGGACGAAAACCTTGTCGCCATACGACCCAAATCACAGAAGGCGCAACCCGTTGTCCTTACGGGCAACCAGTCCCTTATTTCCTTCATGGTTCCAGTTGTGCTCATACCAATGGCATGGATAATAGCTGGTATTTGTGTTTTCCTATATCGTAGAAAGCTTGCTAGGATGGCGTTAAACTAAGATGATGCGCTGCCACTATTAATCTGGAGGACTTGAGTCAAATTATGAGATTATCCAGGCTTTTGGTTTACTTATGCATACTTCTGGCTGTATTGGTTTATATATTCCTTGTTGAATTAAGGTATAAGGGGGTGGAAGCGGAACGCAAAGATAAAATGTCCAGACTATTGCAACTCGACAAGGATTCCATAACTGAAATAGAGATTGTGGGCACTAAAGATCCAGCAATCCAGATCAGGAAAATTGACCCGGATTCCTGGCGCGTGGCAAGTCCTGTAGATACTAAAGCTGACACAAGGGCAGTCCAGGGTTTGATCTCGGCGGCGACATCCGCGCAACCCGAAAAAATCGTCCTGGAGAAAGATGTGGACTGGGCTCTTTACGGTCTCGACAAGCCCCAACTCTCCTTATCTTTAACTGCAGGCGCAAATGCGGCCCAAATTTCTTTCGGCGCTTCCAATCCGTCAAAGTCTTCATACTATTCGAGAGTCCACGGAGATCCACGGCTGTTTCTGGTTGCGGATACGCTTGAAAAGAGCCTCAACAAAACTCTTTTTGCAATACGCGACAAGTCCGTAGTCAAGTTCCCGGCCGAAGAAGTCACAGGCATAGAGATTTTAAGCGAAGTTCAACAGACCAATTTACAACAAACGGAAGGAAAATGGCGAATCACCTATCCGGTAGATGCGAGGGCCAAGCAATCTACTATTAAATCTTTTTTGGCGAACCTGGGGGAGTTAAAAGCTACGGAGATAATCGATTCTCCCCTTACTGAAAATGACGATTCCTTCGGTTTTGACAAATCGTCAAACAGAATTGTATTAAAAGGAAAAGATTTCTCAAAAACACTAATTTTGGGAGCTATAAAAGAAAAATCACAGAAGCCTGGCTCATCAGGTAATTCGGTGTATCTTTGTGTATCAGGACAAACATCCGTATACGTGGTCAAAGATACATTCCTTCAGGCCAATAAAATGGACGCTGAGAGCCTTACAGATAAATCTGTAGCCGGATTTGAGCCGATTGACGTTGAAAAGATTGAAATTGAATTTATGAACCGTAAATGGCTAATGTCAAGGTCAGAAGACAACAAATGGAAAATGGAGGCCCCGGAGAAAATCGGAAAACTTGACGACTGGATGGTGAGTGGTCTGCTCTGGTCACTTAGAGACCTGAATTTCAAATCGGAGATTACACCTGTTCCAGAGAACCTCTCTGATTACAATCTTCAGGATCCGCAACTCAAGATTTTGCTCCATCAAAAGAAATCCGAAAACCCCTATATTATAAGAATGGGCTGGTCTCCAGCACTAGAAGACCCATCTGAAAAAGTCGATTCAGAGAAGGACTCCAGTCAACCTGGTGAACCATCTGGGAACAAAAAAACTGACAGAAAAGGCGTACCTATAACTCCCCAGATTGTATACGCAATTGCTGAGCCACATATTGGCAAACCGGCTATCTTTGTAATTGATGGGGGATTTATTGGAAGACTAAGAGTAGATCTCGACCAATTGGAGCGGAAAAGATAGGATGCCTCCAGTATAAGTTATTCCTGACTTTGACACTTTTTTTGGGTTTATGAGTCTAAGTGTGTGTAATGGTTGGGTCTG
>DYRE01000420.1 GCA_020718965.1 Desulfomonile tiedjei | reverse complement strand
ATTGGAATCTGGCGCCGACCAGGAAAAGCGATCCGGATTCGCAACCAGGGTTACAGTATTGAATGATAGCTCCAGGGAGATTGAGAAAAACCTCCTTTCGGTAAAGGCAAAAATAGATTCCCTGAAAGAGCAGAGCCAAAATTATGAGTCCTACGGAACTGGCGCACAATACGTCATGAAGGCTATATCCCCTTCTGTTCACGACGAAAAGCTTCCTAAACCTTTGGCTGAAATCATCGACTGCGCACCAGAATATCAGCAGGCTGTAACCTCGGCGCTTCAGAATCACCTGGGTTCCATAATCGTCAATAATTTTACTGAAGCTTTAAATATCGCAGAGAAAATGAAGGAATTGCAGACGGGCAGAGTTACCCTACTCTCTCTGGAATCCTTTTCCCCTGAAAACCGCCAGGAAATTCCTGAACATGATGGTGGCCCGGTCAGACTATCCGATTGCGTCAAGAGCCAGAAAGATTTCAAGGGCTTAATCCAGGAGCTGGTTCATGACTATCTCGTGGTTAAGGATCTGAATCAGGCAAGGGACATGGCTCTCAACTCAGACGTTCCAGCTAACCTGGTGACTCTCACTGGCGAGATTATCTCTAATCAACGATCCGTATCTGTGGGTAACCCGGAAATACCCGAGAAGGATGTTCTCTTCAAGAAATCCGAACTTGAGGCGCTCCTGACTCGGTCTACCAGCCTGGAAACAGAATTGAAGGAATCCCGTGCGGAATTACTGGAACTGGAACTCAAAATACAGAATTTATCCGCAATCATCGAAGACAGGAAACGTCGGGAAGCTGACCTCAGAATTGAACAGGCGCGACTTTCGAAAGACATTGAAAGGCTTAATTCGGACAACGCCAGATGCGAGACCCGGGTCCGTGAAATTGAACTGAACCGCAAAAGAATCCTCAACGAAATTGACAGTCTTGAGAAAGAAGAACTCCTGCTTCAGGACAAAATCAAGCGTCTGGACGACAAAAGAATAACGCTCAATGAGGATCAAATTTCATTCAAGGATAATCTCGAAAAAACCCGAACGCTCTTGAGCGATGAAACCAGGAAGTTCAACGACTCGAGAATCAAACTTGCTCAGATACAGGAAAGGAAAAAGTCCCAGGAAAGGGACCTGAACAGAACCAGAGGTTTTGTTCGAAACTGCGAGAATGAAATTTTCGCTCTCAACCAGGAAGCCGAATCATTGGAGAAGAAACTCCAGACAGTTTCAGAGGAAAAACTAGAGCTGCTGGGTCGGGAAAAGGCTTTGAGCGATCGTAGAGATTATTTGCAGGCGACACACGGAGAATTGGAAAAATCATTCAATAAGCTCAAGCCATTGATCGAAAATCTGTCTGACGAGGAACTATCGTTGGCTAAAACCATTGAACTACTTCGAGACAAAATCCATCTGAACCAGGTTGAACTGGTCAGGATGGAAGAGAATCTCAGGAATTCGGTCGAAAAAATACAGGAGAAATATGGTGTAGATGTGCGTTTCGAAAAATGTCCCGCAGTTCAGCCGGACGAAGAAGAAATAGAAAACATAAGGTCAAAGATCATGTCCGTGGGTGAAGTCAACCTGGCGGCCATCACTGAAAGCCAACAGGTTGAGGAAAGACTCAACTTTCTGGTCTCGCAGGAAAAAGATCTGAAAGGAGCTGTCAAATCGCTGTTTTCAACTATCGAAAAAATTGACACAACTACCAAACAACTGTTTCAGACAACCTTTCAGGAAGTTGACGCCAGATTCCGGGAAATATTTGCGTCTCTCTTCAACGGAGGTGAAGCCTGGCTTGAACTTACAGGATCGGAAGATTCCATGGATCAGGGCGTGAATATAGTGGTAAAACCGCCTGGAAAGAGATTGCAACATGTTGAGTTACTCTCCGGCGGGGAGAAAGCTCTCACAGCTATTGCATTTATCTTCGCCATATTCTTGTATAAACCATCCTCTTTTTGTCTCTTGGACGAGGTGGACGCT
>DYRE01000419.1 GCA_020718965.1 Desulfomonile tiedjei | reverse complement strand
TTCGACAGACTTTCTGGGCTTCTAATATTGATTGCCGTAACGTTCATAATAGTCGTGACACTTGACAGAACCAGGATATGGCTTCTATTTGGCGGATCAATTTATACCTTTCTGGGTTTTGTGCTGGGGCTTTTTGCTCTACTCAGATTGGGCATAGATTCGTTGTTCAGAAGAAAAGATGAGGTCAAGATTAAGGAACCCCAGCTCAAACTTCAATAGAGACAAGCATGTTTATGCAGTGGATTTTCAGTTATGCAGCATCTTACTCCAGGTGCGAATCGAGGCTATGGTGTTCGATTTCATACTCCTTTAATTTATTTTGCAACGTCCGTCTAGTAATCCCGAGTTCCGCGGCGCTTCTTGTCCTGTTTCCATCGTTGTGCTCCAACGTAACAAGAATTAGTTCTTTCTCCATTTCGCGGATTGTCATCCCCGGCCTGATTCCCTCCCTAACCTTCCATGGTAACGGCTCTTCCACTGCTTGCGCTATGGCTTCCGGTAATTCCGGCAGGGAAACATGTTCATCTCGAGTTAAAATTACAGCCCGCTCTACGACATTTTCAAGTTCCCTGATGTTTCCAGGCCATGAATAGCGCATCATTGCGTCTAAGGCCCTCGGGTGAAAACCTTTCAATGATCGACCGTTCTTTTCATTATAAATTTTCAGAAAATGGTCTATCAATAGAGGAATATCTTCTTTTCGTTCCCTGAGAGTAGGCACGAGGATAGGAACTACATTGAGCCTGTAAAACAAGTCTTCCCTGAACATGCCTCGCTTGACTTCCTCCTTGAGATCCTTGTTGGTGGCGCTCAGAATACGGATGTCAACCTTTATGGTCTTGGTAGATCCCAAAGGCTCTATTTCCCTTTCCTGTAATACCCTCAAAAGTTTTGCCTGAGTTGAGGGGGTCATTTCCCCAATTTCGTCGAGGAAGATGGACCCTCCATGGGCAAGTTCAAATCTACCTGGCCTTCGACCAACAGCTCCGGTAAAAGCGCCCCGCTCATGACCAAAAAGCTCACTCTCCAAAAGTGTCTCAGGCAGGGCGGCGCAGTTTATCTTGATAAAAGTCTTGTCTGATCTGGAGGATCCCTGATGCAGAGCGTTGGCTATCAACTCTTTTCCAGTTCCAGACTCACCCAGAATTAATACTGAAGCTTCTGTAGGAGCCACCATTGCAACCGTTTCAAGCACCTGCCTCATCTTATGGGACCGACCAACTATTCGCGAAGCGTCAAAAAGATTTTCTATTCTCCTTTTTTGGAGTATGTTTTCCTCTTTAAGTCGCCAGAACTCAAGTGATTGCTGAACTTTTATTCTTAACTCTTCTATATCAAGTGGCTTGGTGAGATAATCATGAGCGCCAGACTGCAATGCTTCAACGGCTGTCTCGACTGACGCATAGGCGGTTATTATAATCACCGGGATACCGGGGGAAATTTTCTTGATTTCCTTCAAAGCCTCTATCCCGTCAACATTCGACATTCGGTTGTCCATAAGTATTAAATCAAAATACTCGTCGGCCACCCGAGATATCGCTTCCTGGCCATCCTCAGCTTCAAAAACTTGATATCCGTCAAGCGAGAGATTGGCCTTGAGCATTTTTCGTTGGGATGGTTCATCGTCAACGACTAGAATTTTACACTGTCTACCTGTCATGAATATTCCATTTGCGGACTCTATTCTTAAGATATTTAACTTAACATGAAATTATCAGGATTTGTCAGTTCAATCAGTTTGAGACTTTCTTTTCCATCTTGAGGGATTTAACCCGATAGTGGTTTAAAGAGGCCTAGAGTTGAGCGCAATTGTCAAGTGACTATGCAAGACAGTTATCACATCAAGATGTCGATGCGGCTTTCCCAGTATCGTTCGCCTCCAAACCGTCAGAGGTATCGTCGGGCGCAACGTAAGGGTTAAGTGTTACAATGAACCTGGTACCCCTCTCCGGGTCAGATTCTACATCTATCTCCCCTGCATGCCCTTCAAT
>DYRE01000418.1 GCA_020718965.1 Desulfomonile tiedjei | reverse complement strand
CAATGTTTTTTCCGTTGTATCTTTCATCATCTCCCCTACGAAGTAATATTAAACTAAACTTTTGAGTCGAAATACCAGGCCGTTACCCTAGTAAATAGTCGGCTGGTCAAGAAACAATTTACAAACGCAGTCGTAATGTAAACCACCTTATGAGACTGTCAAAGAAACATGAATTATGGATTTAGTTTCGACGTTAAGCTTCAACACCAGGCATTTTCCGGCGAAATGTTAAAAGCTGAAACCGGGATTCATATTTCCTTGTCTAGGTTTGCTTAAACGCAATTGATTTAAGTTTAATCATCAGAAGTGTCAACTAAATTCATTAGCGAAAGACTCATTCCCTAAATCGAATTAATCGTAACTTACTGTTATCATATTCTAACCGTAACTTTTGGGCAATCTGGCTAAATTTAATGAATCAGGTCATAGACGAACTCTAGAAAACATTTTGCCAGGACTTTGTCTGACCAACCCAAGCAATTCAAGTTCCAGTAATGTCCCCAACAGTTTACCAGCTTCGATTTTAGTGCTATCGCACATTAAGTCAATTGGAGTTGGGTCGAGATCAAGGAAGTCGAGAACAATTTGAGCCGTTTCGGATATGTTCTCGTCTGCAGACGCTTCTAGGGGTGAGGAATTGCAAAAGCTAATGTTTCCAATTTCAGGAGTTATCAGTGAAGATAAAATGTCGTCCGCAGATTCTACCAGGCCAGCCCCCTGCTTGATGAGATAATGTGGGCCGCGCGATCTTTCGTTTGTAATATTGCCGGGAACGGCAAATACGTCACGGTTCTGCTCCAACGCGTGAGATGCGGTAATTAATGATCCGCTCTTCTTGGACGCCTGTACCACGACCACAGCTCTTGATAGTCCGGAGACGATTCTATTTCTTCTGAAAAAGTTGGTTTTCAGAGGCGCTATTCCGGGTCTGAATTCACTTATAACGGCTCCAGATTCTAAGATACATTCAACTAGCTTCTCGTTTTCCCGCGGGTATAATACGTCCAACCCACATCCGAGAACGGCGATTGTCCTACCCCCAGCTTCAAGTGCGGATTGATGGCATGTGGTATCGATTCCTCTAGCCAACCCACTGATTATGGTGAAATTCGATCGAGCCAGATCCCTGGTAATGGATTTTGCTAGTTCGTTACCGTATCCAGTTGGATTTCTAGTTCCGACCATAGCGACTGCCTGTGAGTCCTTCGGTAAAAGTGAGCCCCTTACGAACAAAAAGGCAGGTGGATCATATATATCCTTTAAGTTTTCAGGATATCCATCATCCCATCTTGTAACGATTCGAGCTTGTAATTTTTCAAGAGTCAATAAGTCTTTTTCGATCTCCCTTAGGTCCGGTCTGAAACGGGAAATTGAAATTGACAAACGTTCAGAAACTCCAGACCTCACACGAATGGAGCGTGCGTTCGCCTCAAGGATTTTTCGCGGACTGCCAAAGGCTTCAATAAGTTTAGCAATTGTCAGTGGCCCGACTGATGGTATCCTGTCCAGCGTCAACCAGTCCCGAATGTCTTGATCGGATCCAGGTATTCTATCAACCATTTGTGAAATCCCCCCTTTTACGAATTGTTCTCTGGTTTTAAACAATCACAGATCGGAAAATGTTTTCTATCCGTGAATTTTCCATGCGAATAACGATCCTGTTTAGGAGATGTTTTGAAATCAGGCGGAAAATTTCCTGCACATTTTTAGATGACATCGGAAAGGGCTGAGTTGACCGAGGACATCTATCTGCCCTGCCTGGCAACTAAACAATTCAGCTTTTGCAAACGCCTCTGGAATTTAATATATTTCCCAAAGGATGTTTATATTCAACGCCAACCCTGGAAAACGGCGCTATATGATACCCCTTATGAATTTCGGTTCGACAATAGACTATGATTCCGAGGACAAGGTCCAAACCGACCGACGTAATTTCAATCTCTCCCACAATTTTTGCGTCTATGTCCAGGTCATTTTTGGTTGCGTTCAATTT
>DYRE01000417.1 GCA_020718965.1 Desulfomonile tiedjei | reverse complement strand
AAAGACGGCAGGGAGATCTTAACGAAAAAACCCAACATTGCTACGGCGGAAGACGTCGCCATGCTTGCCGTCCACGCGTTCAAATATCCTCTGATAGCAAAAATATCCAGCTCCAAAACTTATGTCATGAAATCTCTGAACCCAAAACCTCGAGATTACAATCTTGTTAGTAATGATAAACTCCTCAGGACTAACCTGCCTGTCACAGGAGCCAAGACCGGCTTCACCAATATGGCGGGCAAATGTATAGTGGCTTTGTTCAAGAACAACAACAAGGAACACCTTGTAGTGGTGCTGAATACCCCCCACCATTTCAAGGCAGCGGAAAAGATTTATCGCTGGGCTACTCAGACCTTCTAGAACTTTCCCTTTCCAACAATTTAAATTATCTTCAAGCTATCGTTCTTGCGTTGATTGTGGTGAGAACCGCACGGTCTTTTCAATTCTCAGGACGGAGAAAATAAGTGAAAGATGCCCATGAAGTTTATCAAAAGAAACTTGGCGCGGCCCAGGACGCTGTAGCCAGGATCCCGAGAACAGCCAACATATCATTTGGTCTTGGTCCCTCGAATCCCCCAGCGCTACTTGCCAGTCTTGCAGAGCGGGTCGAAGCGGGAGGAGTGGATGAAATTCATTTATACTACCAGATAGCCAAGGATGGAGCGAAGCCGCTTTTTAAAACAAAATATCTGGATCGTCTACGCTTTCACCCAAATTTTATGTCAGATCTTGATAGGGCTCTCATTCAGGAGACGGGAACCAGTTCAGTAATAGATTTCATGCCATGTTACCTCTGGCAACTTCCCAGAGCTTATTCAGAGTTCAACCATATTGACGTTTTCATGATCACTGTCTCACCTATGGATAAGCACGGATATTTCAGCCTGGGAACGAGCTGCGATTATTCTTCAACAATTGCCAGAAACTGTGACTTAACTTTTGTGGAAGTTAATAAGAACATGCCACGCGTATTTGGTGAAAATCTGATCCATGTTTCTGAGGTAGATTCAATTGTCGAAAACGATACGCCACTACTGGAACTTCAGGAAAGACCCTTATCTCAAAAAGATTTGACCATAGGGAACAGGATCGCGGAAATGGTTCCAGATGGCGCGTGCTTACAGTTCGGTATTGGAGGAATACCGAACGCTGTGGCAAAGTCTCTTACAGATCACAGAAATCTTGGAATTCATACTGAGATGCTTACATCAAGCGTGGTCGACTTGTACGACGCGGGAGCCATAACCAACCGGAAAAAGAATATCCACCGTTTCAAGACGGTTTATACGCTTTGTTGGGGGACAAAACGACTCTATGATTTCATAGACGACAATCCCTCCGTGGAAAGTTATTCTTCTCAGCACATTAACGATCCAGCGGTCATACAGTTAAACGACAGCGTCGTTTCAGTGAATTCCATAATAGAAATTGACCTCCTCGGCCAGGTGAACGCTGAATACGTCGCTGGTCACGAATTCAGCGGTGTTGGAGGTCAAAGAGATTTCATGAGCGGAGCATTTCGATCGAAGGGAGGAATGTCGTTTCTAGCTTTCTATTCGACCGCCAAGAACGACCAGGTGTCGAGGATTGTGCCTCGTCTTTCCGGAGTTGTTACAGATTCAAGGATGGAGCCAATGTACATCGTTACAGAGCATGGCGTAACAAACCTGAAAGGAAAGACAAACTCCCAGAGAGCGCTGGCCCTAATCGAACTTGCCGCCCCACAATTCAGGGAAGAATTACTGAGCAATGCCAAAGGCATGGGACTAATACGCTAGGACTACAAAAATTGTGGTTGCGCCGAGGTCTACCATCAGATACATTTCCCAAATACCCGGAAGATATTTTGTCGCGTTTTTGAATTTTCTTAACTCCTCTTGATGGTACCTTAAGGGATGTCCTATGAAGGTTTTTGCGGTAATTTTTCTATTCCTGGCAATGGGAGCCGGAGACTTTGCTTACGGAGAACAATCCGCGAGTCCAGTTTCAGGCATTGCCCC
>DYRE01000416.1 GCA_020718965.1 Desulfomonile tiedjei | reverse complement strand
GATCGCAGACATGATTCCTAGAGGAAATCTCTGGACCGGAATAGCGTTAGGCGCAGGGCTACTGATAGCTCCAGTGGTCATCCCCGCTATAGCTGGGGCGGCGAGACCTTTGTTGAAGGCCGTGATCAAGGGCGGGTACATGGTTTTTGAAAAAGGCAGGGAAACAGTGGCGGAAATTTACGAGATGGCGGAGGATATCGTAGAAGAGGCCAAAGCCGAGGTTGAAGCTGATCTTAACGAAGCCAAGGATTCCTCTCTTGTCGAAGCGTAAAGTCAAGAGCGCAATTCCCGAGGCTTATATAAGTCACAGGGTTAACCGAAGAATTCGGGTCAAAATTCCTTCGAAACGCGGACAGCAAGCTTTTTTCTCTGAATTGGAGAGGGCTTTTTCCGGGCATGACAATCTTGAACAGAGGGTTGAGGTCAACCCATATACCGCCTCAGCCCTTTTTCTCGGCCCTTACAGCTTAAGAAACATAGCCGAAAAAGGCCGGAAATCTCGACTTTTCAATCTCCAATCCAGTAAAACGCGTAAAGAAACCTTATTGGGTAGTGTAAGAAGCACGTTCAAAGAAGCCGATAAAAGCCTTCTGAATTTTTCAGGGGGTGAACTTGACATTCCTAGTGTTATTTTTCTAGGGCTTGTCGGACACGGTTTGTACCAGTTTGCATGGGGGAACTTTACAGGGCCGCCCTGGTATACGGCTTTCTGGTATGCGTTAGGCGTTTTCTCACGGTCCGGCTTAAGCAGCATTGACGAAGTTGAAGCGGATCTCCTGTAAGAATTAGATTGCGTGGTAATTTAATATTCTTGTCCCTAACAATATCCTAACATAATTCTAACAATATCTTAACATAACTCGTGTTTAATTTTGTGGATGTGTGTCTTATCAACCGGCACGAGAAGTACTATTGATAACAATCATTCATGACGCAGTTCCCGGTCGAGTCAGGCTGAAAGTCAGGGGTTTGTACCGCTGTCCGGGTCTCAAAAAATCCATAGAGTCGGAACTCTCTCTAGAGAGTTGCGTTCGTAAAGTTTCCGCTAATGTCCTTACTGGAAACGTTCTGGTTTTTTTTGATCCTGTTTACAATCAGCGTCTTATCTCAATCGCTCTGGAGAAAATCCTTTTTAAATACGTTCCTGAGCAACGTAAAGAGGCGTCGAGCGATCCAGATTCTTTTGAAGAGCCTGGCGCTAAGCCCTCCAACGTAGTTAAATTCCGCAAGAAGAAAGATACAATTGTCTATCACCCCATCTCGACATGCGCGCCGGGCAAGCCTTGGTGGGAAATGTCCGGTTCTGATTTGGCCACCTTGTTCGGTGTGAATCCTGAAACCGGTCACAATGAAGAATCCTTTAAGGCCAGCCTGGCCAAATATGGTCCCAACGTCATCCCTGAAACAGGTTCCCGTTCAAAACTCGACATTTTTTTTGATCAGTTTGCATCGCTTCCGGTTGGTCTGCTCGCCATAGGAGCGGGCGTTTCGGCTGTTACCGGTGGGTTGCTGGACGCTATAATAATATCTTCAGTAATTCTGATTAATGGGATTATTGGCTTCGTCACTGAAAATGAGGCGCAAAGGACAATTAATTCCCTTAAACAACTTGTTCATCCCTTGGGGGAAATACTCAGAAACGGTTCCACAAAGCGCGTGTCTGCTGAAGAAGTTGTCTGCGGTGACATCCTGATTCTTCAGCCGGGTTCATTTGTAACAGCGGACGCAAGACTCATTGAGGGGATTAATCTAAGCGCGGACGAGTCCATTCTGACCGGAGAGAGTCTCCCTGCAAGTAAATTGTCCGGCCGGATCGAAGCGGGGAATATCCCCATAGCTGAACGGCGCAACATGGTTTTTGCCGGCACTCGCATTACCGGAGGACAGGGAACAGCATTGGTCGTGGCGGTCGGCGCCTCCACGGAAGTCGGAAAAATCCAGATTCTTGTGGCTGGATCGGAACCGCCGGTTTCCCCTATTGAAAGACAGCTTACAGTTATTGGCAA
>DYRE01000415.1 GCA_020718965.1 Desulfomonile tiedjei | reverse complement strand
AACCCGGCCTCGGAATGGTGAAAGTAGACGATCCTCGCTTAGATTTCCTCTCAAACAGCAGATAATTTATTATAAGGATCTGCTGAATTATTCAACCTGATGGTATTCTTAAGGTCTCTATGCTGTTATAAATTGTTTATGATAAGTTTCGTTTATGGTATGATTGTAAGTCTTCAATATGGAGTCATTTTGAAACATTTTTTACAATTTGGCCGTGAGGTTCGCATATGTTGACACGGAAACCCGTAAGGTTTGGAATAGGAATTATTTATTGCCTCCTGTTTCTTTTAATGGCCTATCCTAGTTTTAGCGCTGATTCCAGCGTCAAAACCTCTCCAGATTACAGGGAACTGAAATTGTTCCGTCAGGTTATGGAAATAGTTCGTAAGAACTACGTCAAAGAAGTAACCGACAAAGAACTCATCCAGGGAGCGGTGAGCGGTATGCTCCAATCGCTAGATCCCCATTCATCTTTTCTCACTGAAGAAATGTTTAAGGAACTTCAGGTCGAAACTAAAGGCGAGTTTGGTGGACTGGGCATAGAAATCACCATAGACGGTGGAATTCTAACGGTGGTATCGCCAATTGAAGATACCCCAGCTTTTAAAGCTGGAATCAAGCCTGGTGACAAGATCATCAAGATTGACGGAGAGCAGACCAAAAATATCACTCTGCACAAGGCTGTTCAGCAGATGAGGGGCCCCAAAGGCACGAAGGTTACTCTAACAGTCTTGCGCGAGGGTTTCAAAAAACTAAAAGATTTCACAATTACACGAGACATCATCCATGTTCATTCGGTTAAGAAGGAGGCCTTGGAACCGGGGTACGGCTATGTAAAGATCGTCAGTTTTCAGGAAACCACTGACACGGATTTGATGGCGGCCATAAAGGATCTTGAAAACAATGAGATCATTAAAGGTTCTGATAAAAAGACCAAAAAAGACGATGAACGCCTCAAAGGAATTATTCTAGACCTTCGTAACGACCCGGGGGGCCTCCTTGACCAGGCCGTCAAAGTTTCCAACTTCTTTGTGGATAAAGGTTTGATAGTGTACACCGACGGTAGGGTCAAAGACCAAAGGATGGAATTTCGTGCCTCTCCTGCCGGTACTCACTACAAATTCAAGGTCGCCGTGCTTATAAACGAAGGCAGCGCCAGTGCGTCTGAAATTGTCGCAGGGGCTTTGCAGGATCATGAACGTGCCTTGATTTTTGGCACAAAATCTTTTGGTAAAGCTTCCGTTCAGACAATCATTCCCCTTGACAACGGTTCCGGCCTCAGACTCACTACCGCCTACTACTACACTCCAAAGGGGCGCCATATTCAGAAGACTGGGATAATCCCGGACGTAGACCTCAAGGCGGAGATCCAAAAAAAGGAAGAAGCGGAAATAACTGCAGAAGAAGCTAAGAACTCGAAAAAGAACGAAAAACGAAGTCGATTTTCAAAAGAAACCAAGGCCGACCTTGAAAACGACATTGTAGTTCAAAAGGCGCTGGAATGGTTGAAATCGGATGTAACAGTTAAGAAATACAAGCAGGAAAATGAAAAACAGATCTCGGACACCACAGCAATGAACCAGTAGCCCATATTGTATTATTTCCGGCATGTTACAAAGGCAAGCTCAAACGCTTGCCTTTGTCATTTCAATTAAACCGAATTTAATTTCGCCTTAAGAGTAGCTAGCCCGCACAAGTTACTGGACCAACAACCTTACTCCCGTAGCCCTTCAATCCATCAAGGCGTTGCCTACCGATAAAATTCACCACATGAGAAACATATTCTTCTGGCCGCTCATCATAGGTGTTGTGACCACAATGAGGCATCACTGCGAACTCCCCTTTCGTCAGGTTTCTGTAAAACTCCACTCCCTGTTCCACTTGAAAAAGGAAACTCCTATCTGGATACAGAACCAGGGTGGGACACTTAACCTTCCTCAGGGTAGGCCTCAGATCAAAAAAACCTTTGCCATACGTCCCCCCGAATTGCCTGAACTGATCATGAAACGTCTTT
>DYRE01000414.1 GCA_020718965.1 Desulfomonile tiedjei | reverse complement strand
GGAAGGCAGAATCCGCTATGTAGCTTCACCTCTTGTCACATCCATGATCAAAGGGGGTGTGTGTTTACTGGATGAAGGCAACCGGATGAGCGAAAAGAGCTGGGCGTCAATTGCCTCGCTGCTGGACATGAGACGCTCAGTCTATTCTATAATCGCCGGTGTCGAACTCAAGGCCAAACCTGAGTTCCGTATATGTGTTACCATGAATGAAGATGCCTCCACATTTGAAGTTCCGGAATATATTTACTCTCGATTGCAGCCCGGAATACATATGGATTATCCAACCCGTGAAGAGGAATTCAAGATAATCAGGAGTAAACTGGATGGTCCTCCTGACTCTATCATTCAAAATGTCGTTGATTTGCTTCAGGATTCTCACAAAAGAGATGAAGACCTGAGCGTTCGAGATGGTTTAAATATATCGAGGTATGCCCACAGGTTACTGAAGTTTAGATCCAGATTGTCAGAGGATCGAGCTCTGGACCAGGCGATATTTCAAATTACAGGGGTCAGGCGTGTCGCATATGATGGGCCAACGCTGGTTTGATGTTGTTCGGTCAGGAACAATAGCTCTAGTAGGTTCTATAGATTACAGGATAGAATTTGCAACTGAGGTCAGGTCGCTGATCCTCAATGAAAAACCGGATGTAATATGTGTTGAACTTCCCCTGTCCTTGCGTGAAAACATTTTGGAAGGTGTGCGCCAGCTTCCTTACCATTCTGTGATCATCTATGGCAATGAGGCAAACCAGTATTCTGGATTCATAGTGGAAGGGTCAGACGGGGTCTTCGAAGCAGTTAGAAGTGGCATTGAACTCGGTGTGCCCGTTTGGTTTGTGGATCCTGTCCTTACGCACCGGCGCGGTTCTTCAGATAAACTTCCAGATTCTTTCACTATTGATTTATTAGGCCAGAATACTTGTTTCAATAGCCAGCTTGGTTCTGTTTTAAAATTGAAGGGGGATGTTGACAATCCACTCCGATGGATATTCATGGCGTCCCGTCTTCAGGAGGCTGCAAGAAACCATGAAAGAGTTCTGTTTGTGGGTAGTTTCGGATCGATCGAGATTCTCGCTGAACTATTGGAAGAACCTCATGCAATCCCTCTGATAAAGATCGAAAGCGCCAAGTCTGTCGTAGCCCCCCTGCATCCGGAAACACTCAAGAAAGGGTTCACCGAGATCCCTAGAATTACTGAAAATTTTGAGAACTGGAGGCGCGACAAAGACACCGATTTCCCCTTGGACAGACACGAACAGATAGTGGATCTCATGAAGGAGGCCATTGAATACTATGGCACGCAAACCAGGCAGAAGATCCCGGTATACGTTCGTTCAACATGGTCTAAATTCCTTCGCAAGTGGTTGAAAGCGAAAAAGCTTGTTATGCCGGATCTTTTTCATTTGGTTGTGTCAGCCAGAGCTTCTATGGACGAGGATTTCGCATACCATGTTCATGAATTCCTCGCGGACTATGAATGGGAAAATGATCCAAACGACCCGGCGACCGTCCAACTTGATGAAGACCGTCTCCGTTATTACGGTAACACGATCACACTGCATAAGAAACTGCGATCCATGTTCCTGGGACCTAACCGGCAGTTCCGGCTCAATGCAATAAATTCTCGCAAGTGGAAAGAGCATCTGAAACAGAAATGGGAAGATTCAGACCCCGATCAGGTGGACATCTGCTCTTATCCCCCCGAAGACGTAGAGATTGAGAAATGGGGCGAGGCGCTTGCGAAACATGCCACGAATCTCATGCAGGCGAGTCAGTCGATTTCGGAACCGTTTGTTTCTGATGTTGGCGCAGGCATTGATCTTAGAGAGACACTGAGAAGATTCCACGAAAATCGGATCTATGTGAAAACCAGGGATGAAGGGTCGCTGGAATTTGGTTCGGTCGTAATAATTTTCGACGAAGACCTGGAAAAGGAGAAATTCCCGTTTGAGATGACCTGGTTAGGTGAACATTCCCAGGAATCAGATATGGCGTTTTATTCCACTGCCCCAGGTAATG
>DYRE01000062.1:5517-9910 GCA_020718965.1 Desulfomonile tiedjei | reverse complement strand
CTGGTTCCCTGCTATTCTGAATTGTTACCCTCGCAAGTTGATGTCCAAACAAGGCTAACCAACACGATTACGTTGAAGATCCCTATTGTAAGCGCAGCCATGGACACTGTCACTGAGTCTGAGATGGCCATAAGTTTGGCTCGACAGGGCGGGATAGGAGTAATCCATCGTAACCTGAGCATTCCGGACCAGGTGAGGGAGGTTGACCGTGTGAAGAGGTCGGAGTCGGGAATGATTGTGGATCCCATTACTATTCATCCCGATCAAAAGATTCTGGACGCCCTTCAGATAATGAAGAAATACCACATTTCTGGAGTACCTGTTACGGTTAACGGTTTTCTAAAGGGAATACTAACGAATCGGGACCTTCGTTTTGTGGAAGACCTGGATTTGAGAGTGGAAGAGGTTATGACCAAGGAAAACCTCATCACCGTTGACGAAAAGATAGGGATAGAAGAATCCAAGGCATTACTTCATAAGCATCGAATAGAGAAATTGGTTGTTGTCGACCAGGAATACCGGGTGAAAGGTTTGATAACAATCAAGGACATTCAGAAAGCGATAATGTATCCAAACTCGGCAAAGGATGCTTTTGGCCGTCTGAGGGTAGGGGCAGCCGTTGGGGTTGGATCTGACAGGGAGGAAAGAGTCGAAGCGCTTATCAGAAGAGGAGTGGACGTCATTACTGTGGACACCTCGCATGGACATTCCAAGAATGTCATGGATACGATAAGGGACATAAAAGCCAATTATGAGAATTGTCAAGTTATAGGGGGTAACATTGCTACGGGTGAAGCTGTCCGTGACCTTGTTAAAGCAGGAGCGGACGGGGTCAAGCTCGGAGTGGGGCCTGGCTCGATCTGCACCACGCGGATTGTCGCGGGAGTTGGAGTCCCACAGATTTCCGCCATTTTGGAATGCTCGAAGGTAGCCGCAGAGTTTGGTATACCAATAATCGCTGACGGTGGAGTCAAGTTTTCTGGTGATGTTACCAAAGCATTGGCTGCGGGAGCAGACACCATTATGATTGGAGGTCTGCTAGCTGGAACGGACGAGAGTCCTGGCGAAACGGTCTTATATCAGGGTCGTTCTTATAAGTCTTACCGAGGGATGGGTTCTCTTGAAGCAATGCGGGAAGGGTCGCGCGACAGATATGGTCAGCATAAAGGCGTGGCGGATCACAAGTTGGTGCCGGAAGGTATAGTGGGCATGGTGCCCGCCAAAGGTCCTGTGGCCGATTCGATAACACAACTCATCGGAGGGCTCAAGGCCGGGATGGGATACTTGGGGGCCAGTAATCTTGGAGACCTTAGAAGAAAGGCAAAATTCGTCAAAGTTACATCTGCAGGTCTCAAAGAGTCACATGTTCATGAT
The DNA here is from genome assembly GCA_020718965.1 of Desulfomonile tiedjei. Lineage (GTDB taxonomy): Bacteria > Desulfobacterota > Desulfomonilia > Desulfomonilales > Desulfomonilaceae > CAJBEZ01. Next base: position 8,536 of record DYRE01000062.1, on the reverse strand, counting down.
GTTGTCATTACCAAAGAAGCTCCAAACTATAGGCGAGAGTCTTAAAGGGGATTGGAATCTAAAATGATAAGGGCGATAATCTTTGGAGCGACTGGATATACCGGACTGGAGTTGATTAGAATACTGTCCTGTCATCCGGAAGTATCTATCATTGGAGGCAGTTCCCGGACGTGGGCCAACAAAAGAGCGAGCGAAGTTCTCTCGTATCTTCCTCAGTCCAAAGACTTTCCTCTCGTATTCATTGATGAACTAATAAATGGAGCAGAAGCGGACGTGGCTTTTTTGGCCTTGCCGCATGGCGATTCCGCATCAGTTGCACGCCGTTTACTGGACAATGGAATTAAGGTCATAGACTTGTCCGCGGATTTTCGTCTGAAAGATCTCGCCACATACGAATCTTGGTATGGAAAGCACAAGGATCCGGATTTACTTGGTGGGGCCGTATACGGACTACCAGAAATTCACAGATTGGAGATTAAAAAGGCGGAATTGGTCGCCAATCCGGGTTGTTATCCCTCTACAGTAATTTTGGGAATTGCTCCTATAGTAAATCTGCCCGAATTTGAATTGAAGAGCATAATCGCCGATTCGAAGTCTGGGGTATCGGGCGCGGGGAGAGGGGCAAAGCTCAATACCAGCTTTTGTGAAGCAGGAGAGGGTTTCAAGCCATACGGTGTAATTGGACATAGACACATTCCTGAGATGGAACAGGAACTGTCCCTTATGGGGGCGACGAATATCAAGGTAAGATTTACACCGCATCTAATTCCTGTCAGTAGAGGCATGGTGAGTACAATTTACGTAAAGACGCGGCCTGGAACTTTACCTGAGATGGTTAGGGAAGCCTTTCGGACATTCTATAAGGATGAGGCATTTGTAAGGGTTCTCGCGGGGAACGAATTCCCTGATACTGTTAAAGTCAGAGGGTCCAACTTTGCTCACATTTCGTTAGAAATAGACGCTCGGACAGATTATACAGTAATAATGGTGGCGATTGACAACTTGGTCAAAGGTGCGTCGGGATGTGCGGTCCAGAACATGAACATCATGTTTGATCTTGAAGAAACATTGGCGTTGACGGCCCTTGCTCTTTTTCCCTAAAAACTTGATCAGGAATTGGTTTGTCAAAAGAATTATAAGGTGAGCGCATGAGTCCAAGGAAGAAAGAAGTTGGCGTAGACATGGGGCTGACTGACGAAGAGAAGAGAGATCTGCTCAATCTGGTCAAAACAACGGTCGAATGCAAAGTAAGGGGGCTTAAACAGCCTAAGTATGAGCCAGTTTCCGACAAGCTCCAGGAAAAAAGGGGAGTTTTCGTCACCATCCACAAAAGGGGAATGCTTCGTGGATGTATAGGATGGCTTCAAGCCAGTGAACCGCTGGTTCAAACAGTGAAAGACATGGCCGAGGCGGCAGCGTTTAACGACCCCAGGTTTAGGCCTGTTTCCAAGGATGAATTAGACTTCCTTGAATATGAAATATCTGTATTGACGCCTCTTCAGAAGGTTCAAGATATAAACGAAATTCAAGTGGGTATTCACGGTTTGCTACTCCGCAATGGGGGACGCTCAGGGCTCCTTCTCCCACAGGTAGCGGCTGACCGCAGTTGGGACACAATGACTTTTCTTGAAGAAACCTGCAGAAAGGCGGGGTTGTCTCGTCAAACCTGGAAAGATCCTGAAACGGAGATTTTCATTTTCTCCGCTGATGTTTTCTAGACATTAAACTCTGATGAACCTATCAGGCTTCCTAATTACAGAGACCGAGCATAGAGGATGACTAGTGATTTGTCGTAAGTGCGGAAAAGATTTTGATCCATCGTCAAACACTACAGAACTATGCTCTGACTGCTCTGAAGGCGCGCCGAGGCATGAGCGTGAGCCGTACGATCAATCTTTGTCTATTAGTCCAGGGTTTACGGACAGCAGCGATGGATATATTCCATGGGAGGATGAACAACGAATTGGTTTTTTAGGGGGACTGTTTCTAACTCTGAGACAGTCGATTTTTCAGCCAACGAATTTTTTCAGACACATTCCTTTAAATGGGGGATACAAATTTCCATTTCTTTACGCCTTGGTAATTTACTCGATGTCAATTGTCGGAGCTTATTTTGCCACTGCTATTGCCGACTCGAGGACTATGCCCATGGGAACTCATGGGATGCTTTTTGCGGGACCAGGAATTGGTAGTCTCGTTTATGTGTTGCTTGTAGTTTCATTGGAAATTTTCATCAAGCCTTTCGTTCTGTTTTTTTGTCTGCAGGTTTTGGGGGTTAGAAATTCTTCATTGGAGGCAACCTTCAGGATTAGCTGTTATTCAAGTGGGCCGGGGCTTTTTAACATACTGCCATTCTATGGATCTATGGTAGCAGGAATATGGGAATTTATCATTCTCGTAATAGGTCTCAGGGAGGGATTCAAAATAGGCACGGGAAGAGCTATTCTGGCAATCCTGGCCCCTCTAAGCCTGGCCCTTCTTATAGTGATCATAGTTTTAGTTCTTGTTGTTGCCATGCTTCTGTTAGGACGGTTGTTCTCAATTTAGCTTTTCAATTAGAAAGTCTCATGATTTTCATTTGAAATGTGAATAGCTTCTGATGGCCCTGTTTTATGATCAATGATAAGGGATATCTTCTTCGGCGTGTGTTCCCCTACATACAACAAAGGAAAGGGTTCACGATCGTTTGCCATGCCACACATCACCCAGCAGAAAGTAGTTGGCAGTTTTACTCTGGTATGAAATTTCACGGAGTGGGCAGGGATGTCTAATCCATTCCATGAAACCCATCCCGAGTGCGGGTTAACGGCTCCTCTGGAATATTCGATGTCTGATGTGTCGTTCGGGAGCATCTTTTGAATAAGCAGCTTCCCAGATCGACTCGTCGCCACAACTGATTGTTTGCTCCGGGACACAACCTTTTGAATTTCCGTAGAGAATTGCCATCGATGGGTTACATCGTGGACACCTGAACCATCGATGTGGTCAAGCAGCGCCCAAAATGAATTCTTGCAAAGTA
>DYRE01000062.1:0-5417 GCA_020718965.1 Desulfomonile tiedjei | reverse complement strand
TTGTCAAAAAGTTCAATTGACAAAAGATCATTGTGAATGTGGAATGCGCCTGGCGGACCTGCTCTTAACAAAGCCCATTGTCCGTTAGGTGTTTCAGCATTCCTGATTAAACATATTCCTGAGTTCTCAAATATTCTAACGCCAGTGAGCGGAGGTTTTCCCTGTTTGCCTTTTGAAGCGATCCACAAATATTCTGGTTTGTTATTAAGAACATATATCTTTTGAAAAAGTTGAGTGTAATCTCTCGTAATGCTACCCGAATCATTTATTGATGGCCAGGTAAAATCGGGCCTGACGATTTCCATCAAGTATTCGATAGCTTTGTCAAGATGTGTAAAAAAAGTTTCGGGAAGGGGTAATCTCATCACCTGGGCTACATGCCGTACCTCGAGAATGGCGTTTATGCATATTGATTGGTAGAGAGGGGAAATTTCAAAATGGCTTCCGTCTGGGAAAAATTGAAAATCAAGAGCTTTCTTGAGTCGATCGACTCCCGTTTCCCACCAATCTTGCGATTCACTGAATTCCGGGAATAAAGCTCCCGCTACCGCCAGTGCGGATGATTCTACGATGATCCAGTTATTTGGATGCCCCTGATGATCCATAAGGCTTCTAGCGTGTTCCCAGACTGACCTCAGCATCAAGTTCGCCGCTTGATTTGAAAAAAGACCAGTGGGCCAGAGCGTCCCCTTGATCCAGAACCACTCTCTTAACCTCCATGCAACGGTTAAGGTCTCCCAACTAGGACCTGCTCCTCCATTTGAATCAACAGGCGCAGGACACTCCACAATCCAACTGGTGATAATTGATGCGACTTTTTCTATCAGTTCTCTGTCCCTATTACGCGCATATTCAATGATTAGGGGCCTCAAAAAATGATGTCTATTCAAAAAATGTGTCCACTCGAGTTCCCCCACGGGATTAGCATTCCAAGGGATTTTTGATGAAAGGTAGTGTCCCATGATGTTCCCATGCATAATTTCCTCAGGTTTGTCGACCGGATAGCTATGAGGAGGAGGGATGCTCAAACCAGGATCATCCTCAGAAAAAGGAGTCACAAGATTTTCGCATGGAGTGAGCTGTTCCGAGTTTGGAACACCTGAATCGCAGTTTCTGGAGAGGGACAATTTCCCACTCGCTGTTTCTTTGATTAAGCTTTCAAGACCAAATGTAGTCAGTCTAGGCCCCCTTGGCGCTTCGGTTTTCTCAAATTCGGCGCTAGAAATTGCTACCCTAAAGAACTTGGAGCCCCTAACAAATTTATCGATCTTGACGCATATACTGACATCGACAATTTCTTTCCATCCATTTGGTTTTCCATAAATGCCGAAACAATCGACTGGAAATTTGAGACGAGCGGCGCAAAGAGGAGGAAGCGATTCCCTGTTTCCGGAAAAGGATGTTGAGTTTTTGCCTTTTTCTGGTGAGTTGAAATCCCCATGCCTGATGGTCACGCCTACCAGAAGAGGGATGTCTGACAGGTTGCGGATGGAGAGGCTCAAAAGATTATATAGTGAAAGATCTTGAGAATACGGTTTGACGGTTGCCGAAAATGTTTCAGTTGAGGAAATTATGATCTTATTCTTGACCAGTCTAACACCCGGTAAGCCATCAAGACTGTTTAAATTAAGTTTCCTGGATCCGGAAATGGATTTGTCAAGTTTAAACTTGTTTCCATCTAGCCCAGGATCTTTCATCGGCCTGTAATATTTCCCCTGAGAGCAAACTCGGAAAAAGATTTTTGCACCAAAACTCGGGGATCACTTTCTGTTAGAATGGCAGATTTTGGAACCCGATTCGTCAGTTTGGCAAGCTCTTGATACGAATCAGACAGCCCTTTGGATCCAGAAAGGATCCCAATTACATTTTCTTCATTTAGGTCATCAAAGGCTATGGTGAATTCATTGAGGGTACCTATGCCTCCTCCGATGAAGATGCAAATGTCGGCGCTTCTAATGAGGATTACGTTTCGTCCTTTGTTCCCCATACCGGTAAAAATCAAAACATCACTGTCCGCAGGGTATCCGTAATTTTTCGTATGTTCTTTCCTGTTTGCGCCTGGAGAGACGGCAATAGTGACGCCTCCAGCGGCTTTTGCTCCTAACGCAGCCATTTGAGGCAGTCCTGGACATCCTCCTGTGAGTAAATTTCCGCCAATTATTGCAATCTCCTGGCCGATTTCAAATGCCAGTTTTGCGGTTGGCGAAGTCTCGGTTTCGCGTGATGAGCCAAGAACTGCAAATTTGGGTACTTGTGAGATCAATTGACCAACCTCCGAAATTAACGACTATGGCATGATAATATTCTGAAAAACTCTAAAATCAACATAATCAAGTTTACATCCATCCTTATTGTGGAAAAAGCGGCACGAAAGAAACTTATCTGATTGATGTAAATCCCAAGCCGTGTTTATCATCGGCCATAATATGAAACCCTTGTATTAATGAAGAGTTCCATAACTGTGGTTTTTAGGCTCGATTCAATTAGCCTTGACACTTTCTGGACAAGAATATAGTTTTTGAGTTGAATCTTGATCAGATTGGATATCAAAAGATATGGAACAATATAGCGCAGTAATCCTTGCCGCAGGTAAAGGAACGCGCATGAAGTCAAATCAGTGCAAAGTGCTGCATTCTGTTACAGGCAGGCCTATGCTCGCCTATGTTCTTGACGCGGTGCGAAATCTACAGCCGAAAAAAATATGCCTTGTGGTGGGTCATCAGGCTCAGGATGTTGTTCGTCGCTTTGATTCTCCTGATTTGAATTTTGTAATTCAGGAACCGCAACTGGGAACTGGTCATGCTGTTAAGCAATGTTCCAGTCTGTTTAAGGGATTCAGCGGCCACGTTCTAATTATGTGTGGAGACACGCCTCTCGTAACTTCTGAGATTTTGTCCGCTTTCAAAGGTTTTCACGAAAGCAGGTCCAGCAAGCTGACCGTATTAACCACCAGGCTTAAAAATCCGTATGGTTATGGACGAGTGGAAGCGGATCGAAATGAAATTATTACACGCATCGTCGAAGAGAGTGACGCCGACCGTTCCCAGAAATTGATCCAAGAGGTAAATACCGGAATTTATCTGGTTCAATCCAGGCTTCTTTTTGAGTTGCTCGAAAATTTGAAAAGTGACAATGCCCAGAAGGAATATTATCTGACCGACCTGATTTCAGAGGCTCAATTAGCAAATGTCAGGCCACTGGCCTTTCATACCGATCAGGATTCCGTAGTTGTCGGGGTCAACAGCCGCAATGACCTGGCAAAAGTCAATTCATTGATGTGGAATAGGATAAGAACCCAACTTATGGCTGATGGCGCAACGCTTTTAGATCCTGCAACCTTTTACCCTGATTGCGGAGTCACAATTGGATCTGATACAATCATTTGTCCAAACGTAATGATTACTGGACTCTCATCAATTGGAGAAGAATGTTATATAGAGCCCGGGTGTGTTATAAATGATTCTACGATAGGAAATAGGGTCAGGATATTTTCTGGGTCGAAACTTGATAACGTTGAGGTGGACAGCGACGCTTCCATAGGTCCCATGGCCCATTTGCGTCCTGAAACCAAGATTGGTTGTAGAGTCAGAATCGGTAATTTTGTAGAAATTAAAAAGACTGAAGTTGGGGTAGGTTCAAAGGCTTCTCATCTGACCTACCTGGGCGACAGTAAGATTGGCGAGCATGTCAACATAGGGTGTGGGACAATTACTTGTAATTATGATGGAAAGACCAAGCATACAACCATAATTGAAGACAGGTGCTTTGTTGGATCTGATGTTCAATTTGTGGCGCCGGTTAGGGTTGGTTCAGGAAGTGTAATTGGAGCCGGCAGCACTATAACAAGGGATGTTCCTGAGAATTCTCTAGCGGTTGCCAGATCCAAGCAAAAGATTTTCCCGCTCCGTTTTGGGCAAGGCATGGCCACCAAGAATGAAGATAGGTAATCTGGAACTCGATGGCGCCGTTTTTATGGCGCCAATGGCGGGGATAACAGACCCTCCGTTTAGAAGAGTAGTGCAAGAATTTGGGGTTTCAGCTCTGTGGACGGAAATGATAAATTCTCACGCGGTGGTAAAAGCCCGTAAAGTTCTTCCCACGATGAACACTGCAAACCACAGAGTTCCAGTTATCTTTCAGGTCATAGGTAAAGATCCTGCAATCCTGGCCGAGTGCGCCAGAATTGTTCAAGGTTTAGGGGCGGCTGCTATTGACATCAATATGGGCTGTCCTGCAAGACAGGTGGTGGGATCGGGCGGAGGCGCCGCTCTGATGTGTAATCCTGACCTCGTTAAACAGGTTGTGAGTGAGGTTAGAAGCGCTGTATCCATCCCCTTGACAGTTAAGATGCGGGCGGGTTGGGATGAAAAAAGACTTAACGCTCCTGAGATAGCTGGTATAGTTGAAACGGAGGGCGCCGACGCTATTGTTGTTCATGGAAGGAGTCGCAGCGCCGCCCATTCTGGACCAGTATCGTTGGAATTGATTGGACAGGTTTGCCAAACGGTTTCCATACCTGTGATAGGTAATGGGGGGGTTATGGATATTGAGAAAGCGGTTAGCATGTTTCAGGAAACAGGATGTCAAGGCGTAATGCTAGGCAGGGGTGTTTTGGGACGACCCTGGTTTCCACGGAAGATCCTGGAATCGGTGTTTGGATTCCCGGTGTACAACTCTGTGGCCTGCCTAGGGGGCATAGTGAGATCCCACTTTGAAGATCAATTGAGCTGTTCAGGCGTTTTACAAGGAATACGGAGAATGAGGAAACACCTGGGATGGTACTCTCGAGGTTTTGCTGGGGCGGCCGAATTTAGGTCAACAGTGTTTACAGAGAACGATCCTGAACAGGTTCTTGCCTCCATAAACAATTTCTTTGGAAAGGTGGCTGTCCCATGAAATCGGGAGAAAGAAACGCCAATTCAGGGTCTGATGTCGAGGGAGAGGCCATAGAAGGAATTGGCCCTGGAGCAATTTCCAAATACAATATTGCCGATTCCCTGGATTCGCTTGTGGAATATTTGGTCGATAACAATATTGAGGGAATTCATCCACTTATAATGGGAGAGGTGGAGAGAAGACTTATTATAAAGGTTTTGGAAAGAAGCCGCGGTAACAAACTTCGAGCGGCAAAGAGTCTTGGCTTGAGTAGAAATACATTCCACCGCAAAGTTCTAAAGCTCAACGAAGTATTCTGAAATGTCAGGAATTGAGCCGGTTCTAGGATCTAAAAAGCGCCTGTTAATTCAATCTGTTCCAATTGATGAAGGCGAAAAGATTCGGAGATCATGAACTACCTTTACTGAGAACAAATATACGGTCAAAGATTTATTGTCAAATGGTGATATCATGGAAAGTCATTTACTTAAACGCTCATGCCTTTAACTCCGAAAACGTTACCGTTGAAGTGCGGAGACACG
>DYRE01000061.1 GCA_020718965.1 Desulfomonile tiedjei | reverse complement strand
CCCGGACAGACCGTAGATACTGACGAGATATTGATTTCCTTTAAATGATCAACTCGTTAAAGTCACATCCTGGCGCTCTACCGAAGAGTGGAGCGGATGACGATGTTTTACTTCTGTGAGATGATTTCCCTGATTTTAGCCACCAAATCCCTTATGGGCACTGGTTTGGCCAATATCGCGTCAACTCCGACCCTTCTTATTTTGTCACTCTGGATTTGGCCAACACCCCACGCAGTAAGCAGTATCAAGGCAGGTTTACCCTTATCCGAATCTTGATATCTGTCCTGAAGCAGTCTGCCCAGGTCCCAGCCACTCATGCCATGGGAACCTGAGTCACTAACTATTAGGTCCACTTCGGACTCATCAACTATCCTGAGTCCCTCTGCAACGGTTGATGCGGAATACACTGTGTAACCTTCAAGTTCAAGCCCATTGCTCAGCAATTCTAGGACCTTTTCTTCCTCGTCGACAACCAGAACCGAGATCTTCTTGTCATTTGACGTGTTTGATGCGGGAATTTCACTATAAGGACTGAAGTCAGCGGAAGGGAATATCACTTCGAATGTTGTCCCGCCTCCATCTGACGTCTCGACTTTAATTTCTCCATCATTCTGTTTTACTATTCCCAAAGCGCTGGCCAAACCCAACCCACTTTTCTTAGGACCTTTTGTCGTCCAGAACGGGTCAAAAATTCTCCTGAGATCCTCAAGTTTAATACCTACTCCGGTGTCTCTCACATAAAAAACAGCGTCTGATCCACGATTTTCGACTCCCACCGTGACTGTACCCGTCTCGACGATAGATTCGACTCCGTTTTTGATGAGATTTATCATTACTTCCAGTATCCTTTCCTGATTTACCCACGCGTAACAATCCTGAGTCAGATCCGTTTCTATTGAGACAGCTTTCTCCCTACCGTCCGGCTGGGTTTTCCACCATTGCTTCCCGAGATTTGCGGCTCTCCCGGCAAGCGTGTTCAAATTGACCACTTCACTGGCGACACATGACATTGGCTGCCCACAGCGCGCAAAATCCTGTAAACTCCGTATAGCGTTTGCAGCCTCGTTGGAGCTGGCTATTATTTGATCCAATTTCGGTTTTATACGGCTGGAGCTACCTGACTCCAGTTCAAGTTGCGCCAAGCCCGCGAATCCAATTATCACCTGTAACATGTTGTTGAAGTGGTGGGCTACACCGGCGGACAGTTCGGAGAACGAGTTAAGCCTCGCTGTTTCCAGACGGAGTTCCTCAAATTGCTTTCGTTCAGAAGCGTCTCTCAACACTACCAGTATAGCGGTTGAATCTACGTCCCAGGGGATAAGGGAAGCTGTAAGGTCCATGTATGAAATACCTCCGTCACCGCGCAGAAATGTTTGGGTGACAAAGACTCCATCAGCGCAGACAACTTCAGTGAGAACATTTTCGGCCTGAATTTCCGAACCAGGAGGGAACAGATCAGAAAAGGAGCGTCCAGCAAGGCAGTCTTTCTCGAATCCTAAACTCCTTGCAGAATATGGATTACCCCATATTATCTTCCCATTATTGGAGTCGATTATCAATATCGATTCCAGCATGCCAGAAAACACAGACCCCAAAGATCTTTCCGTCAAATCACTTGAATCAATACATTTGGAATCGCGTTCTTTCCTAATGATGCTTAGAATTCTAAAATTGGCGCCAGAGGTATTGAAGGTTTCACAAAAAATTGTAATGGGCACGGGAGTTTTTTCGTCCTTGTCATAAGCCATGAACTCTACCTGGCCTGATATCGGTATCGAAGTTTCCAGGGTCATGCCCTCAGACATCTGCTCATTCCCCATGCTCAGTCGTTGAGCATTTCTATTGGCGTAGATGATTTTGGCGTTTGAATCGAGTATCATCAATCCGACAGTTGGATCCGCCGGCGTATCATTAGAATTTGCAATGTTCATACTATTTTCCATTCCTGAATTCCCGATGGGAACACCGACATATAGCTCAGTCATTCGAATAGCGGCATTTCAAATGCTAGCATTGTGTGTCACTCTTGCCATCAATTTCGTTTTAATGTCACTATACCGAGAAAACCGTCAACAGTTACTTGATCCCCGGTTTGAATAGCTAATGCAGCGTCGGTAACACCGGTGACGCATGGAATTCCGTATTCCCTGGCTATTATGGCCCCGTGTATCAGCATACCTCCCCGACGCTCGACTATACCTGCGCAAAGTGGAACGATAAAAGTAATGTTGGGATCAACAGCGTCACATATCAGGACCTCTCCTGCCTTGAAACTAAAAAGATCTTCAGACGAGTTGATCACTCTAGCTACACCGGAGCTAAATCCACTGCTAGCGGGTTGCCCAAGAAGTTGCCTCACGGAAGAACGGTAGGATTCCAGTGGCGCGGGCCTCTCAACTTTCGAAGGTTCCAAATTAACCCTCTTTCCTCTAAGAAGCTCGACAACCTCTACTGGCGAGAGTAAACCTTGGGGAACAACCCCCCTTGAAATCAATCGGGTCTCTCCTGATTTTAACGCAGCCTTTAATCGACTTTCCAAACGGCCGAGATAGATATTGTCGTCGTCACGTAATCTATAGCTGAATCGAGCTAGTTCGAGCAGTTCCGACGCCTGTTCCAATGCTGGGCCAGAGAAATAACTCAGGAAGACATCTTCTTTATCTCTGTTAGAAACTTTGATCCCTGTTTTTAATTCTCCGGGAATTCTTGAAAATTCTGAAAAAAGATCCAGAAGTTTTTCTTCAATATTTCCAAGTTCCATACCAACAGATGAAAACTCTTCAAATTTCCTGGCATAATCGTCAATCAGTTCCCTGACGCCGGGATTCTTCCAGGATAGTCTATTTATTGGACTTTCATTTGTTCGAAGACGCGATATCTCATTGGAGGCGTTCTGGAGGAAACGGTTTCTCTGGACACTTAAAATGTCTTCGGTAACTAGAAGCGATACAAACTCGAAGGGATCTTCAGGTTTCAAAGCATCGTTATAGAACTGACCGAAAAGTCTAACGGCATGAGCAAAAGGAATGAATTCAGCCCAATAGATGTCAGTCCATTTTTTCAAGATTTCTGTTCGACGCGTTATTTCTTCCGCGAGATCTAAATCCGACATGCCGTTCAAATCAATATCAGCCAGATTTTCCGCAACCTTGATCATCTCGGGAATCAGATCATTTTCAACTTTCTTTCGTAGTTCCCTTAGGCTTGCCAGACTCTTCTTGAGGCTTCGATACCAAGAACGCTCATCTCCCGGATTCAGCGCACTGCTCGTAATCGGCCTTGACTGCAAAATGATCAATTCATCGCCGCGAAATGTCCATTCGACGTCCTGAGGAAAACCGAATAGTTTTTCGGCTTCCTGTCCTGACTGAAACACCGTTTCTACTTCCGCTAAACTTAACGGCGGTGATATAATTTCAGATTCAGAGAGTTCTAATGTTGTTACTCCCTGGTCCTTTGCGGGAGCTATTTTGATTGATCTCTTAGGGGCCACGTGGGACTCAACGGCTCCAGTTTCCCGATTCACCATCCATCTGTCTGGCTGAACTGATCCATCAACCAGCCCCTGGTTCAGGCCGTACACCGCTTCTATTACTGAGTGACTTTGATTGTCGGGAGAAACTCCAAAGAATATTCCAGATTTTTCTCCATCTATGAACTCCTGAATCAGAACTGCCATTGAGCTTTTGTTAAAATCCAGTCCAAGTTCTCGCCTGTACATCATTGCCCTGTCAGACCAGAGAGAAGCCCATACCAGTTTTATCGCATCCATCACACTGTCTGGGCCGCTTTTATTGACTACAGACTCGTGAACACCGGCGAATGAGGTCTTTGTAGAATCTTCTTCAGGGGCTGAAGATCTTACGGTTACCTGAGAATTATTAAACGATTCTCTGATAAACGTTTCCAGCCTCCGTCTTAAAGAGGACGGCCATGGTGTTGTCAGAAAAAAATTCCTTATGCGAAGAGCGGTGTCCCACATCTCCTCCCACCGCATATCTGAAAAATCCTTTCTGGTGAGTTCGAGAAAAATCCGACCTCTCAAACCAGTAACTTCTACAAAAAAATCATATACATCGCGTGTGATAACGAACGAAAGCGGAACTTTGAAACCAGCTTTGATTAATCTTGCTATCGCCGCTGATTTTCCTCCCATCCTGTCCTTTTCAATGAGAACGGATCCAGATATTTCAATTAAGTCAGTCATTTTTTGGGTATAACTCTATTACGTTCTGAAATCTGAAAACACAAACATACTTCTCGATTTCGACTTTTACCAGAGCGCAGCTTGGAGAAGTTACAAAATCTTTAAGATGTGGATGCTTCTCAATGAATGACTGGAGCAAATTTTCCCTGTCTTCAGAAAATGTTTCAAAAGCTTTTCCCATGGCTGTCACTGCTACAGCATTCACAAAGTCTTCGATCTTGTTGGATCTGTTGTCTATAACAAACGCTACATTGGGATTCTCCGACAGATTACCGAATTTCCTCGTGGCCTTTTGAGTTGAAAAAACAAAATATTTCAAATCATGACTCGCCATGAATGCGATCAGGTTACCATAGGGACCGGTCTTCCCAGTAGTCGCAAGGACAGCCAGGTTCTGGACCGAAAAGAGGTTATGGAGTTCCTCAACAAGGTCTGAAACAGATCTTACATGTCCGTGCTCTTCAAACTGGACGGTTCCTTTATATTCGTCAGGAAGAGCAGTTTCCACGGAAATATCTCCAATACTCCAAAATCTGTCCGTCTGTTCGGAGTTCCCCAGATTTGATGTGTCTTTTCGAGACGGGCTCATGTCTCCTCCGAATTGCAAGCAGTTCTCTTCATGTGCGCCTCACAGTTGTTACATGGCTTATTGCTTCGAATATCCCGATGACATTAGAAAAACTGTTTTTGTTCTAGAATTCTCCACTAGACCTTGAACTCTGGAAAAATTGGCATTATTGTATCCTTGTCTTTGACAAGCTTCAACTGAATCAATTCCCGTCCGGCAAGAAAGCTATCAGATTTCAAATATCAGGCTTAAGCCTGAATTTTGCCAATGCAAATTGTTTAAAGGACAAATTTATGGTTCGAACTCCAAGAATAAGACTACAGAGAAAGAATGAAATCCTGAAAAACAAACTTATCTCACTCGCTACCATGGTTGAGGAAAGTGTCAAGCTTGCGGTAAAGGCAATCAGGGAGAGAGATCTAAAGTTGGCCGCAGGCATAATTGACGGAGACAAGGAAATTGACAGGATTGAAATAGAAATCGAAGAAGATTGTCTTGAGATTTTGGCATTGCATCAACCAGTGGCAATGGATCTCAGGTTTATTACTGGCGTTTATCAGATAATAAACCAGCTTGAACGCATTGGGGACCTGGCTGTAAATATTGCGGAATCGGCTATTTTCCTTGCTTCTGAAACACCACTGAATATTCCTTCGGATTACTACATCATGGCTGAAAAGACCGAGAACATGCTTAAGAACGCTCTGGATGCCTTCGTCAACATGGATAACTCTCTCGCTACAAAGGTCTTGGCGGACGACGATGAAGTAGATATGATGAAACACAAATTGCATAGCAACTTTGAAGATAGACTGGAGGATGAACTCGACAGACGTCGTGCCTTGACCCATCTGTTTCTTGTTTCAAGACACCTGGAAAGGATCTCCGACCATTCCACCAATATTGCTGAAGACGTGATTTACATGGTAACAGGAGAAATCGTAAGACATGGGCACGGTAACTTACAATGAGGTTTTAAGTTTTGCCGTAAATACTTTTACCCGGGGATACGCGGGTCAAAACTTTGTCAAAGGATGGAAGCTGAATTCAAATGTCCGTGGACCGATATTGTACGACCGTATCCCGCATCTGAACTATTTCCTCTACAGCCTCAACAGGGTTAAGAGCGTCATAAATAAGTGAACCCACAATGGCTGCTGACCGGGGACCCACGATTCCTGCCCATTCCTCCAGTTGCAAAGCCAACGACCTTCCCTGACGGTCCTGTCGCCCAAAACCCGGGCACCATATAGGCTTTTCCGTCATAGATCGATATCGCCTTAAATCTTCAGGTCTTGTGGCTGGACCAATATAGCCGTATACTCCCGCCGCCTCACCCATAAGCAGTATACCATCAGTAACATCCATTTTGGTTGTTCCGGTTGATGGCGACAAGATCAGGCCGCTTTTCCCGCAGGATTCGCGAAGAGCTGAATATTTTATCTGTGCGGAGAAAAACGCTTCAGCCCCAACATGGCTCATCATGGGCAGCAATAGGATTCCCAATCCGATATCATTCCCAATGTCTACGGCTTCAGCCACTGATGATGGTCCAGGAAAGCCGTGAACGGTAACATGGGTGACTCCACTCGCTTTAAGTTTCAGCATTATTTTGGAGTTCGTGCCGTTCCACGAATTCGAAGACCGAAAGCCAATGTCCGCTACTTTGAGATCAACCAGAATAGGCTTGTCATCAAGCAGGACTCTGACTCTTTCGAGGAATTTCACTCCTCTTTCCAGTAATGTGGGCACACCTATTTTGATGCCATCGATAATGGGCGCAATTTTTGAGGCGATGTCAAAAACAGCGTCAGCCGTATCCAAATCAAGGGAAGCAATTATCGCAAAGTCTTTCATAGGTTCTGCCACTAAGGTTATATTGAAAATCCAATACCAGTATTCTGAAATTGGTCTATTATTCTGACATATTAGGGATTCTGAAATACAAGCCCGACAGGGCCTCACTTCCAACCGGACGCCCTACCAAGAGCATCCCTGGTGATTTCACTCACAAAGATCACTTTTCTAGGGCACTTGTATCTGGACAAATATTCTTTGCAAAATCTTATTATCTCGCGTTCATCTGGTCTGGCGCTGCTTTCCGGAACTACCATGGCCTCTATGACCTGTCCCCGCATTAGATCCGGAACACCGACAAGGGCCACGTCAGATACGCCAGGATGCCTTATGAGTATTTCCTCTACCTCCTGGCAATAAACATTGAATCCTGAAGTTATTATCAGGTCCTTCTTCAGTCCGGTCAAAGTCAGATAACCATCCTCATCAAGAAATCCCAAATCTCCGGTATATAACCATCCGTCACGGATAACGGTCTTTGTTTCGTTTGGTCTTCCAAAGTAACCCAGCATAACGTTTGGCCCCTTAACCACAACTTCGCCTTCAACGCCTACGGGTAGGGCCATTCCGTCGTCATTATGAACCTGGATCGTGACGTCAGGAACAGGCAGTCCAACAGTTCTGGGTTTATTAGGGACATGAATGTTGTTCCATGAGACCACGGGAGAAGCCTCTGTTAAGCCATATCCATGATAAATGTCGATTTTGTATTTATCGCAAAACTTTTCGTAAATTTCATACGAAAGTGGGGCTCCACCGCTGATAGCAATTTCAATGCTCGAAAGGTCAAGATCCTTGCAGGACGGATGATAAATGAGACCGTAAAAGACCATAGGGACAAGCCCTGTGTAGTTAATCCTCGCCTCTTTAAGCCAGGGAATCAATTTTGGAAAATCCACCTTTTCAACCAGGTATACTGTACCACCGGCCTTTATAGTCCCCAGAAGATTTGTGGAAGCCCCAAAGGCGTGGAAAGCCGGAATCAGGGCCAGACCATGAGTTTCAGGACCCCGGCCACAAACATCTCTCAACAGATTCGAATTAGTGTCCAGATTGTGATGACTCAACGTCGCTCCCAGCGCTCTGCCAAGCAAACCGGCCGTGAAAATAATCACAGCGGGAGCGTTTTCATCAAGATCAACCGCTTCAAAACTATCAGGAAAATCCTTTTGGATCTCTGAGAAACCCACCTCTCCTTCTTGGGGCTCCAACGCTATGATCATCTTTACATAATCCGCATGTTCCAGAGCCTTAGCTAACTTAGCGGACTGGTCTCCTCCACTGACAATTACAGTTGGCTTACAATCACTGAAATAATGACTGAGTTCATATGATGTGGACATTGGATTCAAGGTCACGCATATAGCTCCCACTCGCATCGCCGCAAAATAGGATGTTACGAATTCCGGCCTGTTTCCCATGAGCGTAACGACCCTGTCTCCCTTTTGCACACCGGCTTTTTTCAGCGCATTCGATAGCCTGTTGACAGACTTGAGAAGCTCTATGTAGGATATTTTCTGGTCTTCGAACACCAATGCGGTGTGATCGGGCATACTGCTTGCGGCTTGGTCCACCATCTGGCTTAGATTCATCAGGACTCCGAACTGGTAATTTAATGTTATGGAATAAAGGCGTTATTTTTATATAATTAACATTTGTAATCGACTTTATCAACCTTTAGGAAACAAAAAGGTTTGTTTGGAAAGATTCACAGCGGCTGCAAGATCAAAAAGAAGATAGTATATGGATTGGGAACTGAAAACATTCTTATTTCCTCAAAACAGATCGGACACATAGACTGATATTTTCTTGCCATTGATGTAAAGGCGCAAGTCAATGGCTTGTCTTTGGAGATGATACCCAATGGGAAACATATGTATGGTTGTGGGTGGCCGGCGAAGCGGCAAGAGTGAGTATGCTCAGACCCTGGCGGAGAAACTTCCTGGAGCTAGGGTTTTTTTAGCCACTTGTCCAGTCCTGGATCAAGAAATGTCGGTGCGGATAAGAAAACATCAGGATGCGAGAAAAACCTCCGCATGGGACACTGTCGAAGAACCGCTTAATCTGGCGACAGCCATAATTAAGGCATCAGCATATGATGTGATATTAATTGATTGTCTGACTCTATGGATAAACAACTTTATGTACGAAATGGAAAAAATTGGCGTTGTGGTTTCAGAAGAATTCATCGAGCAGAAATGTCATGAATTGATTCGAGTCTGCCGGGCTCATCACGGTAATATAATCATCGTAACAAACGAGACGGGCATGGGGATTGTGCCGGAGAATGAACAGGCCAGGCTTTTTCTTGATCTAGTAGGTCGTTGTAACCAAATCATGTGCGGAGTCGCAGACCATGTTGCGCTTGTAGTTTGCGGACAGCAATTGATAGTAAAGAAGGGTGGTTTTTAATGGACTTTTTTTCACAAATCGTAAAAAAGATAACGCCTCAAGATCAGGAATCACGGAAAGAGGCCAAAAATAGACTTGACAATCTTACCATGCCTCATTGGGCTATGGGGAGATTGATGGATCTTGCCCTCGATCTGGCGGGAATCTCAGGATCCATTAAACCGGCTGTAGAAAAAAGAGTAGTCGTGTTAATGGCAGGGGATCATGGGGTGGTGTCATCCGGTGTGAGTAAGTATCCCCAGGAAGTCACCAACCAGATGGTCAGGAATTTCGTAGCGGGAGGAGCTGTAATCAACGCAATGGCTAGAATCGCCAGGGCCAGTGTTGTCGTGGTTGACATGGGTATAAATGCGGATATGGGAGACCTTGTTGAGCAAGGCCTAGTTCTTGACAGGAAAATCCGATGCGGCACAGGCGATATTTCACATGGTCCCGCCATGACGACGGATGAAGCCCGCAGATGCATGGAAACAGGCATGGAATTGGCTCTGGAACTGTCCCAAAGATTCGATGTTTTAGCCACGGGAGAGATGGGAATCGGCAACACCACCCCCAGCAGCGCCATTACCGCCGTTGTCACCGGAAAGTCCGCTGACCAGGTAACAGGGAGAGGAACCGGGATTGACGAAGCTCAATTTCGTCATAAAGTCTCCGTTATCGAAACAATCCTAGCTGTAAACCAACCGAATCCTGAAAATGCAATGGACATTCTGGCCAAAGTAGGGGGCTATGAAATAGGAGGCCTGGCCGGCCTGATTCTAGGGGGCGCTTCCCAGAAGAAGCCTGTGATAATAGACGGTTTCATTTCCACAGCCGCCGCTCTTCTTGCCTATTGCGTGTGTCCAATTTCCGCCGAATATATGATTTCAGCTCACAGAAGCGTTGAACAT
>DYRE01000060.1 GCA_020718965.1 Desulfomonile tiedjei | reverse complement strand
TTGACTCCTGTTGTATACCCCCTGGCTTCCAGAAACTCAACGGCTGAGGCAGTGTCGATGTTCCCGGACGCCCCCGGGATAAAAGGGCATCCACCGAGTCCGCATACTGAAGTGTCGAATTTCCGGATTCCGGCTTCGATTCCTGCCGCCAAATTACTCATTCCCTGCCCTCGTGTATCGTGAAGGTGCAGACTGAGGCGCTCCACTGGAACATCCTGGCGCAAAAGATCTATAAGAGATTCCACCGCAGTGGGCTCTGCCATGCCGGTCGTATCCGCTAGCGCAATTTCGC
Source organism: Desulfomonile tiedjei (assembly GCA_020718965.1). Classification (GTDB taxonomy): domain Bacteria; phylum Desulfobacterota; class Desulfomonilia; order Desulfomonilales; family Desulfomonilaceae; genus CAJBEZ01. Next base: position 9,643 of record DYRE01000060.1, on the reverse strand, counting down.
CGGCCCCCGATTCCAGAAATTCGCCGACCATTTGTTTCACCAAAATGTTAGGCACATTCCCTTCAAAAAAACATCCAAAGGCGCACATCACCCCAGCGGTAACATTAATCCCGGATCGCCTGGATAGTTGAATCATGTGAGATGCCTGCCTAAGCGCATTTGCCGTTGAAACGTTGGAATTTTTCATGCTGTGAGTTTCGGAAGCTGACACATAGATTTCGATATGCTGGACATCGTGTTCAATTGCCTTTTCAAGACCTCTTTCGTTGAGTATTAGGACACTCATCGCCACCTGTTCACTGAATTTTCTTAGTCCCTGCCAGACAATTTCTGTTCCCGCCATCTGGGGAACAACTCGCTGGTTGACAAAGGAGCCTATTTGTATGCGTCTCACACCGGCGCTGATGAGCGCCTCGATTAGATAGATACGTTGAATTGGAGTCAAGATAACGGGTTCATTCTGAAGTCCGTCTCGCATGGAGACTTCCTGAATCGCCACAGTTTCGGGATGCGACATTGCAGAAAAATCCTTCAGTTAAATCAGACCTGAGAAATCCAATATTAGGGTTTAAGCGTCCGTCCGATGTCGAGAGTCTCTCACAATCTAAAAACTAGCCCATTCCTAACGGAATCCTAACGCTACAGGAGCAATATTTCCTGGAGCCCTGTTGAATATTCTACATGGTGTTAAATTCTAAATCCACCAACTGGTGAAACTTAAATGCGCTTGACATGTCATTTCTAAACAGGTAACTGTCTAGTTCGTGGCGGATTCACTTGTCAGGTGTGTCCGCCGGACTTTTTTAGGAGGAGATCATGGACATAGTAGCAAATCTTCCCGCCCCGGAAGAATGCGCTTCCAAAATATTCCGTTATACCGGGCAAAAGTATGAACCCGAAGTGGCAGCCGAACTCTGGCCGAAGATTCTTCAGCACAAGTGGATTCTATCGGAGAAACTGGGAAGAGACGCGGGCATAAAGGTAGCCTGCCTGGATTACATAGAAAACGTGGATGTGATTACCGAAAAGCAGATCGATGAGGACAAGACAACTACGCTCAGGGAACTGGGCGCCCAGTTGGTGGATAGATCTGTTTGGAATACTATATCAGAGTCACAGCCGCCTAAGCAGATAATAGAGAAGAGAGTTATTCTGCCTCTTACTGAAATCGAGTTGGCCCAGAAACACGGGGTGATACCACCGAAGACTATAATTTTCTTTGGTCCCCCTGGTACTGGCAAAACCCACTTTGTCAAAGCCATAGCCGGCATCTTGGACTGGTGGTTCATCGAGGCCAGCCCGAGCGATTTAATGGCAGACGGGCAGGATCGTCTCGGAAAAAATCTGAGACACCTAATGGAAAAGGCTAGCCGTATTGAAGACGCTGTGATCTTCATAGATGAATTCGAAGAAATCGCCGGAACCAGGGATCAGGCGTCAAGAATTGACAAGTCAATCACCAATGAATTTTTGAAACAGGTCCCGGTTTTTAAAAGACAACCCGGGAAAAGACTACTGGTCTGCGCAACCAACTATATCCGTGACCTTGACGCAGCGTTGCTCAGGCCAGGTCGTTTCGACCTGATTATCCCCGTTGGCGGTCTCGACACTCAGGGACGTAAAACTATCTTCGATTTCTACCTCTCAAAGACCAACTCAGGTGAGGTGGATGTGGACAAAATAGTTACTCTGACACCGTTATTTACCCCCGCCGATATCGAATACCTGTTCCAGAAGGTTACTCAAAAGGCCTTTGAGCTTGAACACAAAGGAGGGACAGATTATCGCCTGACGACGGAGATATTCCTTGAGACCCTGCTTGAAATCAAGCCATCGTTGACAGAAGAAATTCTCGCAGGATTTGAAAAAGACCTCAGAGAATTTTCCCGTCATTAGGAATTGGTTTAAAACAACAAAGGTGAGGCTTATGGAATGCCTCACCTTTCGTCTGAATGAATTTGAGTGGTAGGTAAATTGTTTTGGCTACTTGATTGTTACGGACATTCAGTCTTAGTCCCTACAACTCCGCCGGCTTTTTCGCATTCCCCACGTGTGAGATCTACGCACTGTCCCTCTTTGGTTTTACACTTGTAAATCTCGCATTCATAAGCGGGATAATTTACTTCTTTTCCACCCGCCGAAGCGCAATCCGCTCTTGAAACCTGTGTTACGGTTCCATCCTTGCAACAATTTATCCTTAAACATTGCTGATCGCAATCGCTGACTTCGGTCCCACCGGAGGATACACATTCGGCTCTGGACTTTTGAACGCACTCTCCATCCTGGCAGCATTTGACCTGAACCAGAGTGTCTAGTTGCTTGTTCAAAACCGCTATATTCTGGTCAAATTTGCCCGCCAATTGGGCCTTTTCCTCATTTAATTTCTCAAGTTCACTTTGATGCTGGTTCCTGAGTCGTAACAGAAACGCTTCGGCCCCAGCCTTTTGCCTCAGGATGCTGTTCAGCGCCTGCGTCAAGTTGGCCCGCTGCTGTTCGGAAGCGGTTGAAATCTGTTCGTCCAACCTGGAAATCTGGCTGTCGATGCCGGTCAGTTGATTTTCCCAGTTGGTAATTTGCTGTGCGAGGCCCTGAACTCCCTGTCCTCCCACGCGATCCATTTCCTGGGCTCCCAGATTCATTATGTTGCGCAGTCTCTCAATCTGGCCCTGCAATGCCGCAATCTCGGCGGCGTTATCCTGGGCCGGAGCCAATCCAGCGGAAAATATAAAGAGTACAACTGCGATTGTGCAGACCAAGCCCCGAATTCTCATGCCATTTCCTCCAAGAGCATTTTGTTAGGGTTCAAATGTTCAAGTCCATTGAACTCTGAACCAAGGATTGGGGTGAATTAGAAGGAATTCACTTAGGGAGTCGATTAGCATATTTATCATCAATGTCAAGATAATTATGTTGATAAATCAATAAATAAGGAAAGGAAACTAATAAAGCAGGTAATATAAAGGAGGATATTTGTTCGGATTATCGCTAAAACATACCGCATATCTTATAATTATTGCGACCGGAATGTTTGGCCTGATAAAGAGCAATGTCTGCCCGTTCAATGAGCTTTTGAGGGGTATTGCCATCATAAGGGAAACACGATACCCCGATGGAAATTGTCAATTCCATCGAGTCAGAACCCTTTGGGAGTTCTACAGTCAAATTACTAACCCCGGTCATTAGTCGTTCACACAAAAATGGGGCCATTTCTTTAGGAGCCCCGGGAAATATGATGGCGAACTCTTCGCCGCCGTATCTTGTCACGATGTCGTAGCCCCTGCAAATTTGGCGGAAAGCTTTTCCGAGGCTCACCAGAACAGCGTCACCACTTTGGTGGCCAAAAGAATCATTAAATTTCTTGAAATTGTCGACATCAATCATAAAGAGAGAAAAAGGTGTTTCCTGTCTTGATGACTTGATAATTTCCAACCTGAGGGCTTCATCAAAAAATCGTCGGTTGTAGACTCCAGTTAAAGAATCCTCATAAGACATCTCCAGGAAATGTTCTCTCTCTTTGGCCAACGTCTTAAGCTCAATGTGACGAATTGTCTTAACGAGAGCTACCTGAATCTGTTCCACGCTGAATGGCTTTACCAGATAATCCACTGCGCCGGCGTTGATGCATTCCAACGCGTTGGACACGGACCCATATCCAGTGATGACAAGAATTTCGGTGTCATCATTCATGGCCTTGATCTTTTTCAGGAGAGTGAGTCCATCCATTTCCGGCATTTTCAGATCGGTGACAACAATGTCATATTTTTTCCTGGAAATGAGTTCCAAAGCCTCATGTGGGTGGCCGCTCCATTCAACCAGATGCCCAAGACCCTCGACACAACTGAACATGAATTGCCCAACATCAGGGTCATCGTCCACAACCAGGATCGAAAAGCCATTCTTTTTGATAGGAGAGCCGTCCGTTACCGTCACACTAAAACGCCTTCCGGTAGACCAAATAATTCTTCTCAGAAAAATTGGAAGTGTAAGATTCTACATACATTTCATGCTAGTCTAGCGATATATTGGGAACAGGGGGCGGCGCCAACGCGAAGTTGTTTTCCAGAAGCGCCGCCATCAGGTAAAGGCCGGATAGCATTAAAGGCTTTTCAGGAGCGTCCCGGAACAGTGTTGCTGTTCCTGTATGCGGTCAAAGGCCTCAATGCCATTCAGAAAACCGTTGTCCTTAGGTTCCCATTTCCCAGGAAGATAGATACTCAATCTGCTCGGGGGTAAGAACATCTATGGAGATCCCCATGGATTCGAGTTTCAGCCTGGCAATCTCGTTGTCAACATCGTCGGGTAGTTTGTGAACCTTTTTGGTTAATTTAGACGCATTGTTGACAAGGAACTCTGAAGCTAAAGCCTGATTTGCGAAACTCATGTCCATGACGCTCGAAGGATGTCCCTCTGCAGCCGCCAGATTGATAAGCCGACCTTCTCCAAGAAGTGTAATACGTCTGCCATCGGCAAGCGAAAATTCTTCCACGAAGTCCCTGATGTTTCTTCTTAAAACAGCGAGCGCTTCCAGAGAATCTATGTCGATTTCAACATTGAAATGACCGGAATTGCACACAATGGCCCCATCTTTCATTACCTCGAAGTGTTCTTTCCTGATTACGCTACGGTCACCTGTGACAGTACAGAAAAAATCTCCAAGTGGGGCCGCCTCGGCCATCGGCATCACGGAATAGCCGTCCATGGCCGCTTCAAGGGCCCTAAGAGGATCAACTTCAGTAACGATAACCCTGGCTCCCATACCCGAAGCCCTGGAGGCCAGCCCTCTTCCACACCATCCATAACCGCTAACAACAAACCAAGATCCGGCCAACAGTCGGTTGGTGGCCCTCAGTATGCCGTCAATTGTGCTCTGGCCTGTCCCGTAGCGGTTGTCAAAGAAATGTTTTGTGTTCGAGTCGTTAACGGCGATTACCGGGAATAGCAAAACATGCCTGTCAGCCATACTCTTTAGCGTGATAACGCCGGTAGTTGTCTCTTCAGTTCCTCCAAGAATTCCTGGGGCCAGATCAGATCTTTTGGAGTGCACGCAACTCACCAGATCAGCGCCATCATCCATGGTGATCACCGGTTTGGCGTCCAAACAGGCGTTTATGTGCTTGTAATAGGTCTCGGTGTCTTCACCTTTGATCGAGAACACGTGATGGCCTTCTGAAACCAGCGCTGCTGCAACATCATCCTGCGTGGAAAGCGGATTGGAAGCGCAGAGATAAACGTCCGCCCCACCGGCGGCCAGTGTTCTAACAAGTGACGCTGTTTCCGTAGTCACGTGTAAACAGGCTGCAAGCACAATTCCAGAGAGGGGCTTTTCCTTGGTAAAACGTTCCCTTATCATTCTAAGCACGGGCATGCTCCGCTCTGCCCACTCTATCCTCAGTTTTCCGGATTCAGCAAGATTGATATCCTTAATGTCGTGATCCATAAGCGCTCCTTAAAATCTTACAAAATATAGGCACAGTCAGCCAACATGAAATAACGAAATGATTTTGGGCTATATCTGCGCCAGTTTTTTCAATTCTTCCGCCCTGTTTGTAGACTCCCAGGTAAAATCAGGGTCATTTCTCCCAAAATGCCCGTTGGCGGCAGTCTTGTAATAAATCGGCCGCAAGAGATCAAGATAATCAATAATTGCGGCGGGTTTAAAACTGAAAACATCGGCGACTATATCGTTGAGTCTCTCATCAGGGATCCTGCCTGTGCCATAAGTGTTCACCATTAACGAGACAGGTTCCGGATATCCAATTGCGTAGGCCACCTGAACGAGACATTTAGACGCAATGCCGGACGCTACTATGTTCTTGGCAACATGCCGAGCCATGTAAGAAGCCGATCGGTCTACTTTGGAAGGATCCTTTCCTGAGAATGCTCCCCCTCCGTGCGCCCCATAGCCACCGTATGTGTCAACAATAATTTTTCGACCGGTTAGGCCACAGTCACCCATCGGTCCACCAACCACAAAACGGCCCGTAGCGTTTATCAAGTACTTTGTGTCGGCTGTCAGCATTTCGGCGGGGATGGCCTTCTTCACTACCTCTTCAATAATTCCCTCCTTCAGAACGTCATAAGTGACGTCAGGAGAATGCTGGGCGGCTACCACGACGGTTTCTACATTGACAGGCCTGTCTCCCTCGTATCTTACTGTCACTTGTGACTTGCCATCAGGACGAAGAAAATTGAGCACGCCAGATTTACGGACTTCAGTGAGTCGAGCAGTCAGCTTATGAGCGCAACTGATGGCCAAAGGCATCAATTCCGCAGTCTCGTCGGAAGCAAAACCAAACATTAGGCCCTGGTCTCCGGCTCCCTGCTCTTTAAACAGTCCTTCACCGGCTGTTACACCCATCGAGATATCTGGAGACTGCTTGTCCAGCGAAACGAGTACAGCGCAGGTGTCACTGTCAAAGCCCATTTCGCTATCCGTATATCCAATCGACCGCACAGTTTTGCGCACCAGGTTGGGAATATCCACTCTAGCCGTGGTTGTTATTTCCCCTGCTACCATCACCATGCCGGTGGTGACCAGAGTTTCACATGCCACTCGGGAACGAGGATCCTGCTCTATCATAGAGTCAAGAACTGCGTCGGAAATTCTGTCGGCTACCTTGTCTGGATGCCCTTCGGTGACAGATTCAGAAGAAAATAAAAAGCCTCGGACCCCCATCGCGAGCCCTCCTTTCGAATCGGAATGTGTACGTTTTCATAAACGGGATATATAAACATACCCAAAGCGCGCGGTCAAGACCTATTCTATCAATTCACGGGCTCCATTAAAAAAAAAACAAATTTGACTTGTCCCACATCAGATAAATGACACAAAAAACACAGCGGTAACCATTGAGATAACCCAGTAATCTTCTATGGTAAAAGATAGTGTGACATATTCAGTTCTTTCTTCTCCCGGACGAAATCCCCGTGCCATCATGGCTGTAGAAAGCTCCTCGGATTTCCTGAAAACCATTGTTATCGCCGGCATAAAAAGAGACAATAATCTTCGCGAACGGACAGAAATTGCCCCTGATCTAAAGTCTATTCCACGAGACTCCTGGGCTTCAATTAGTCGTCTCCATTCCTCTTGAAGGAGTGGTACGAATCTCAAGGCCAGAAACATCACCAGACATGCTTCCTTAGTTGAAATTCCAAACGAATTAAGTGGCCTCATGAAGAATTCCAAACCTCGTACGAGATCCCATGGAAGTGTTGTGAATGTTAGAGTCAGGGATAAGGTTACTGCTAAAGCTATTTTAGCGGCTAGAAAAACAGACATATCCAGCCCTTCGTAACTGAACGGGGTCACATACCCCATGAACTGAATGGGAACCCCATCTCTGTCCATAAAAAAATTCAGGAACAGGGTGACCAGAAGCATAAGTCTAAACTTCGAAAGGCCGTTCATCCACACACGGCGACCCAGACCACTTCCTACCATTGCCGCCACAGAAAGCAGGGTAGGCCCGATGAGGGAATGAGGGCGCGATGATAGAAGAACAGATGTCAATAATAAAAAAAAACAGAGGAATTTGGTTCTTGGATCCAGTCTGTGAACAATGGACTCCCCTGGAAAGTAACCGCCGATAGTAATTTCTTTGCCTAACATTGGCCGGCCTGCTAATAGTATGAATCGATAGTCTCGCCAACTACGTCTGCGGTTGAATGACTCCCGGGTTTGTAGTGACGCAAAATCCTCAAACATGTATGAATGAATCAAAAAAACGCTCTCAGGGGTTCCCCAGCATGTCCAATGAAAATAACAAGAATCTGACGTTACTCAAGGCCAGCGCACAGCAATATCCGTCCAGTCCTGATCAAACCCACCTGGAAACCTTTGCCAACAGTTACCCTGAACGAGATTATATTATCAGATTCGACTGTCCGGAATTCACTAGTCTGTGCCCTGTCACCGGCCAGCCCGACTTTGCCGCGATCACCATCACATACGTGCCTGACATGAAATGTATTGAGTCCAAGTCCCTGAAACTGTACCTGGTAAGCTATAGGAACACAGGAATGTTTCACGAGCAAATAACAAATAGAATACTTGACGACATTGTCAAAGCGTCATCTCCCCGATGGGCCAAAGTTGTAGGCGTGATGAATCCACGAGGAGGCATAGGAATAGAGGTCATCGCTGAATACCTGGCGCCGGGGCGGCAGAGGCCTCTGTTAGAAACATTACGTTAACTTGCACGACAAAGAAATGTTTCCGGAAGCGCTCTCTGAAGTTACAGTTTCAACTCGTATTTCTGTTCAACAATTGTTCCACCCCATTGCTCAACGGCTGTTTCCCGCTCGAGGGTAAAGCCGATTTTTTCGTAAAGACCCTGGGCTGCGTTCAGTCCTCTGAATGTCCAAAGGAAAATCCTTTTCTGTCCAGTTTCCCGACAGAATGATACGCTTTCTGAAATCAGCGCACTTCCCAGCCCCTTGCCCCGAAACTCCGACGCCACGATGAACCACCTTAGGCGCGCTCCATCCGGATTCTCCGGATTACCGTCAATCGCAATTGAACCTGCAAACGTTCCGTTAAAACGCGCCGTCCAGAACCCGTCGCGCCTACAATCATAGCGGCCCATGAATTCTCCAAGTTCCCGGGAGACCTGGGACTCGAAAGATACATCAAACCCCCAGTGTTCATGGTAGTACAACGCATGAGCCTGTACGACATATCCCAGGGAGCCAGGGAAATAACCTCCAATTGTTAAACCATCCATCCTGACCACCAGGTCTTCTCCCTAATTCTAATGAGTATTTGCTCTTTGAACATACAATCGCTTAAATCTTGGCGCAATTCTGGGCCGTTTTTTGCTCCATCCTGAATCGCTTTCGTTGCAGAGCCTCACAGTTTCTCGTTCGATCTTCTTCGGTTTCGGAAATCAAAGGCGGAACCTCAACCGTCTTTCCGTTCTTATCCAGGGCCACGAATGTAAGATACGCCGAAGCTGTATGGCGAATCTCACCGGTAAGAATATTCTCGGCTTCAACTCTGACTCCAACTTCCATTGATGATCGACCCACCAGATTCAAACTGGCCTTCAATATCAGCAGGTCCCCGACATAAACGGGAAAATGAAAGTCCAATCGATCTATGGACGCCGTTACCGCAATTTTTCTGGCGTGTCTTATGGCGACCACTCCCGCCGCAGTGTCGATATATTTCATGATTACTCCACCATGAACGTTCCCGGCGGGATTAGCGTCTTCAGGATTCATTTGCATAGCCATTATTATTCTACTGTAACTTACTGTTTTACCTTCCACAATAAACCTCATTCCGTTGTTGTTTTGATTTGTCGACGTAGTTTAAATCATGCGTTCCCCAAAATCTATGGCGCCTCATAAATCAAAAACCGGCTCCATGACGATCTGTATAAGTAAAACTGAATTGTCATGAGCCTTATTAATCCAGAGTAAAAAGCTGGGAGAATGCCTTTCGTTGAAGACTCTAGGAACTAGACGATCAAATCCAATCACTCCTGGCGCATCTGAAAGAGAATGTCATCCGGAAATTAGTATGGAACCAATACCATTTGTTTGATACAATCCTTAAAAAACAACTACCTGTAAGCTCTTCAAAAGTCTGTAGGGAGCAAATAGAATGTCCTGTTTTATAGCACATAATATGTCCGGTTTA
>DYRE01000413.1 GCA_020718965.1 Desulfomonile tiedjei | reverse complement strand
GCTGTTAACCGTATTGCAAAACTTGATCGAAAACGCTGTAAAGTACATGGGAGAGCAAACGCAACCGCATGTCAGGGGTGGCTTCCGAAAAGAAGATGAACATGTAGTATTCTTCGTGGAGGACAATGGCATGGGAATCAAAAAGGAAGATTACGACAGGATCTTCCAGTTGTTTGTCAAGCTTGATGAGAGATCCGAAGGTTCCGGCATTGGACTCGCCATGCTTAAACGCATCCTGGATGGAAATCGGGGCCGCATCTGGGTTGAATCAGAGGGTCCTGGCCACGGTTCCAGGTTCTGTTTTACACTTGCTGACGGGGGAAACTGCTCCTGAACTGATGTTTTTTTGACTACGTAACCACGTCTTGGTCATAATATCTGATTCGCCGCTATCACCTAGCGGTCTCTGATATTTCGTAAAAATACCACTGAATTGAAATCATTACCATTTTGAGCCGGACGCCTTATAATGTCTTGACAATTCACGTCCTTGTTCGCTACAAGAGATTAATGACGAACTGGTCAGTCATTATAAAAGTGACTGCACCAATTCGATTTTAAGACGATGGAGCTATCATGGACGTTTCACTTAGCAACGCGATCTACAATGTTGTTAGAACCACCAAAGCCCACCGAGACACCTTCGCCATACCGGAACTTATCAGAATACTAGAAAAACACCTTCAGGAGATTCCTGATGATGAGAGCGCCAGAGCCGACGCAACGCTGAACTTTGTGGATACCGCCGCAAAGGCGCTAGCAGCCTCTCCGATTTATTCGGACACGCTCATAAGGGAATTTTACCGGTCCGCAATAGACGCCGCTGAAGCCGTCGGGGTCAGTAGGCCTCTTATACTTGAAGATTTGCTATTCCAAAGCCTTAAAAGATCAACCGAAGGGGAAACCTCCAAAAGAAAAAAACAGAAAGACGTGAGACGAAGAATACTGCAAGCGGCTTTAACAGAATTTTCCGACAAAGGCTTTCATGCCTCAACTATAGATTCCATTGCTGAAAGAGCCGACATAGCAAAGGGGACTGTGTATCGGTATTTCAAAACAAAGGAAAGCATCTTCACTGCGCTCAAGGAAGACACCATGTCAGAATTCGTGGAACTCGCTCGAAAAGATTTGAGCGTCGAGGAAGACGTTTTGAAGATTATAGAAAGTATTATTAAAATGTATTTAAGTTTCTTTGAGCAGAATTCTTCGTTCTTTAAAGTAATTATACAGGAACACAAAGACTTTGGTAGAGAGTTTTCTGAGAAGTTCATCCATGAACTTATACTGGCCCTGCCAGGACTCAAACGCCGATGCTGGAAAGCTTCACGGGCCGGCAGTCTCAAACAGATGAATTATTTCACAGTGTTTTACGGAATCATCGGATTTCTGAACGGCGTCATACAAAAATGGCTCAGGGAGGGAACCGAAGGCTCCTTGCTGGATGAGGTGGATACGGTTAGAGAAGTCCTCTTTTACGGTTTTGCCACAACCCCTAAAGATTTTTCCAAAACAAACCCTCTTAAGGTGATCTCATGAATGCAATCGAAAAACTGAATCTGAGCATTCCCATAATTTTTGTAAATCCGTACTTCAATGTCAGTTTTGACCTTATAGCCAGTGTTTACAAACTCGGAGCCATTGGCGTAATTGACCATGTTACAGCAGGCGCGTCACGTATATCTCCGGATGGAAAAACCCCTTATGGGATTCGCTGTCGTATTTCCGACCCTTTGATCAAGACCGTCAACGACATGGTTAGGCTGGCTATAGTTCCCATCGACGATTCAGAAGCTCTCGCTGATCACGAGGATGGAGAATTATCCCTGGCGCCGTTCCCTGTCATGGTGGAGGTCGCAAACATCGAGGATCTTAGAATTGCGGAGAAGGCGGGGGCATGCGGAGTAATAGCCAGAGGAGCGGAATGTGGAGGATGGGCGAGTAAAACCCATGGCTTCGTGCTCTTGCAGCAGATCCTGCAATCATCAAAACTACCGGTCTTCCTACAGGGAGGTGTCGGGCCTTGCACGGCGGCGGGC
>DYRE01000059.1 GCA_020718965.1 Desulfomonile tiedjei | reverse complement strand
CTTGAACTTGTCGACTATGTGGCGGACAAAAACAGATTGATTGGAGATCTGAAGATCGACTGCAGGAATTTGAAAACTGCATTTACAGAAACGATTTTCAAACTTGTGATGGCTGCTGAATTCAAGGACAACAGTTCATCTGATCATGTAGAACGAGTCGGCAAACTTAGTTCCCTGATTGCCCGTAAACTAGGTTTCTCAGACCGTGATTGCTCAAACATTTTCTTTGCCGCTGCTATGCATGACATTGGGAAGATCGGAATTTCGGAGTGTGTTCTCTATAAGCCGGGAAAACTTACGCCCCCGGAATACGAAATAATGAAATCTCACACGGAAATTGGAGCCGACATACTTGCTGGGGCAAAGTCGGAAGTGCTTCAACTGGCTGGACAGATTGCCCTGAATCATCATGAACGTTGGGATGGCCTGGGATATCCGAGGGGATTATCAGGGGAAGAAATCCCTGTCGTAGCAAGAATCGTTGCGCTGGCGGACACTTTTGACGCTTTGCTTTCTCGTCGTCGCTATAAAGACGCGTATCCGACGGACGTAGCGGTGGAGGTGCTCAAGACTGAGAGTGGAAAACATCTTGACCCTAATCTGGTTTCAGTTTTTTTGAATGATCTGGATAAATTTATTGAGTTGGTATTTAAAGCTACTATACCTCCCACTAACCAGTATGATCTGAGCCAGAGGGACAGAAATATAGACCAGGGAGGAGATAGTTTTTGATCAGCCGGGTTATTGTTCTTTCAGCGGAATACGGATCGTGAACACGCTTCCCTGGCCAATCCCACTGGTAACATCGATTCTTCCTGAGTGAAGATTAATTATGTGTCGGGCTATGGACAGCCCGAGACCGGCTCCTCCGGTATCCCTTGCCCTTGCTCTGTCAACCCTGAAAAACCGTTCAAAAATCCTTGGGAGCTGGTCTCTGGGAATTCCACATCCAGTATCTTTTACTTCTATCAAAGCTTCATGATTAGTCGCTTTAGCTTTGATGGATACCTCTGAGCCTTCTTGACTATATTTGATTGCGTTGTCCAGAAGGTTTGAGAGAGCCTGTTCGAAAAGTTGCCTGTTAATTTCAATTTCCACCGATGGGTCGCACTCAGTGACAATCTCTATGTCTTTTTCCTGGGCCATAGTTTCAAGGAATTTTACAACTGATCGAACAGGTTCGCAAACTGAAGCCTTTTCCATTTTCATGGCTCCCCTGCACGCGTCCTGTTCCACCCGGGACAATTTAAGCAGGTCCTCTATAATCGCAGTCAACCTGTCTGTGTGTTTGATGGCAATGTCGAGAAAACGGGTTGCCGTAACCGGATCATTAATGGCGCCGTCCTTCAGGGTTTCAAGAAATCCCTTTATCGATGTTACCGGAGTCTTAAGCTCGTGGGAGACGTTGGCCACGAAGTCCTTGCGAATCTGGTCAATGTTTTTCAGTCTCGAGATGTCGTTGAGTACTATCAGGGCGCCTATAGGGGTTCCCTGGGTGTCTGAGATCAAAGTTCCATGAGCCTGGAGGATTTTATCAGGGGTTCCTATTACTGTCAGTTCATCTTCGATTGGGAGTGCGCTCGAGAGAGTCCTTGCAACGAATTCATTCAATCTACCGTTTCTTATGGACTCAAGAATCTGTCTACCAGACGCTTGAAACAAAGTGGTCTGGAAAATTTCTTCAGCCGCATGATTCATGCGCACTATTCTCTTGGAAGTATCCACGACTATCACGGCTTCTACCATTTCACTCAGCAGTGACTCCAATTCATTTCGCTGCCTCGTCATAGTATTGAGACGAGTGCGAAGCTCCGCCACCATCGAATTTATGGCTGCGGCCAGTTCTTGGATCTCTGTTGCCCCACCTGGGTTAACGCTTTGGTCAAAATCACCATTAGCGTACCTTTGCGCAGCAGTTTTAAGTTCAGCTATGGGTTTGCTGATTCTTCTGGATACGATCAGGCTTAAACCCGCTACCACAATCACGAGGAGAAAAATCGCTATTGCAAGTTTCTCGTAAAAAAATGTCAGGATATGGCTAAGACGCTCAATGGAAGTAGATGTTCTAACTATTCCAATAATAACGCCGTCTTGGATAATGGGTAAGGCTACGTAGACCAAATCCTTGTTTACAGTAAAGCTGTAACGAGTAGCAGAGCCTATTACGCCACCCATGGCCTCCTTGATTTCAGGCCGGGTGGTATGGTTTTCCATTTTTGAAGGCGATCCCTCAGAGTCGCCAAGGATTGATCCGTCAGGCGCCAGTACTGTCAGTCTATAAGGGGAATTTGATCCGAGTCGATCGCAAAATGAATCTATGAAAACAGTGTCACCTTCTGAAAAACGCGGCCGCAGAATTTCTCCTACCATCGCAGCCTGTTTCTTGAGGCTTTCTGAAACGGAGTTAAATTGAAGTTCTTTAAGACCTGCGGCTGCGAAGTAACCGGAAAACAGCACAGATAAAAACAGAACCATCATGTGTGAGCTATAAAGACGTCCTAGTAAAGTTAACCTGAATCGCATTCCAATTTCTCACAAGTCAGATATCAATTTTCATATACGGAGGAACGAATTTGTTTGAGCCTTTCAAAGAGGCCTTAAATCAAATAATGAGCGAGATTGTGATCATCCGGTTCGGGTCTTTTATAAGATGTTCCAAGCAAGACGTTGCCTGTCTGATGGGATGTCCCGCTCCACTGGAGGCAGAATATCACGGACAATTGGATCGCTGCAAGGAAGACAATTTCTGTAATTGGAATCACCAAGAGTTGCTTTATAAGAAATAAATCAGACGCTGTAATACGTTTTGTATATTCTGGAATAACAATTTACGCCTTTTCGGTTTTTTATCTGACGTCAGTTCTGGCCACCATAAATTTCTCAATTTCGACAATAATGAAAATGATTAACCCTACCACTACCGCCTTTGTCCAAGAGTCTACACCTATCGGTGCGGAATGGAACAGGGAATTCATTACAGGAAGGTGAGTGAAAAGAACTTGCAACAAAATCATGATACCTGCGCCCAACCAGACCCAGATGTTTGAAAACAGGCCCATTCGAAAAATCGAGCGGCTCATTGAGCGGCAATTGAACAGGTAGAAAAGCTCGCCCATAACGAAGACAGTCACCGCAGCGGTACGTGCTTGGGCCTCCGTGGCGCCGGCGAATAGTTCCCATTCGAAAACGCCAAATGCTCCAGCGCACAAAAGTGATGAAACCAATGCTATACGTTTAGTCAAGTAACGAGAGATGATCGGAACGTCCGGGTCACGAGGAAGCCTATCCATGATACCAGACTCTTTTGGCTCGAAAGCGAGCATCATCCCCAGACATACCGCAGTGGTCATGTTGATCCAGAGAATTTGAACGGCCAGCATTGGAAGACTTACACCTAACAAAATGGCGATCATGACGACCAATCCCTCACCTATGTTAGTAGGAAGAGTCCAAACTATGAATTTCATGAGGTTGTCGAATACTCCCCGTCCTTCTTCAACCGCAGCCTCAATGGAGGCGAAGTTGTCGTCAGTCAGAATCATGTCGGAGGCCTCTCTGGCTACTTCAGTCCCACCCATTCCCATGGATACGCCAATATCCGCGCGTCGAAGCGCCGGGGCGTCATTAACTCCATCGCCAGTCATGGCGACAACCTCTCTACGTTTCTGAAGCGCCTGGACGATGCGAAGCTTGTGCCCAGGGCTAACTCGAGCGAAGACGGCGGTAGGCCCGACAGCGTCCACCAGTTCTTTTTCGGAAAGCCCGTCAATTTCGACACCTGACAACACAGCTCGTTGTGATTTCTCATCAAGTTTATCATAAAGGCCCAGTTGGGCGGCAATAGACGCCGCAGTCACGGCATGATCTCCGGTGATCATTTTCACCTGAATTCCAGCTTTCTTGCATGTGGCAACGGAGCTGGCCGCCTCCGGACGCGGTGGATCGATCATTCCCTGCATACCAAGAAAAGTGAGTCCATCCTGCACGTCTTCATGGTGAATGCTCGTCGTTGTCTGAGGAAACTCCTTTCTGGCAAGAGCCAGAATTCTTAATCCCTTTTCAGCCATTGACTCCAAGTGTTCATTAATGGTGGGATGATCTATTTCCTGGATGTTTTGGATGGTGTCAATCAAAGCAGACTTACATTTTGGGATTATACTTTCGGGGGAACCCTTAAGATAGGCCATTCTGTCTTTACCCGGCCCCGTGTCATGCAAAGTCGCCATATACTGATGCTGAGATTCAAAAGGAATAGCGTCAATACGAGGAAGTTCCCCCCTTATGTTCTGCGGAGAAAGCCCTCCCTTTTGAGCCGCAACGATGAGACCGCCCTCCGTAGGATCGCCTTCTACCTTCCATTGCCCATTGCTGCGGATTATTCTCGAGTCGTTGCAAAGCGCCCCAGCTTTAAGGCACTCGGCGAGAACTTGATTAGTGGAAACATCGACGACGCCTCCTCCTCTGCTAATATGACCCTCAGGATCGTAACCGGCGCCGGAAAGCTCGAAATGGTTCGCGCCTGCGAATATTTCCTGGACGGTCATCTGGTTCTTTGTGAGAGTTCCTGTTTTATCGGAGCATATCACTGTTGTGCTGCCAAGAGTCTCAACAGCCGGTAATCGTCGAATTATCGCCCGATGTTTCGCCATTCGAGCCACACCTATGGCCAGGATAATGGTTACGGCGGCTGGGAGGCCTTCTGGTATGGCTCCGGCGGCCAAGGCCACCACTGCCATGAAGGTATCGAACCAGGATAGGCCTCTAAGAATGCCGCCAAGAAACGTCAGCGCCGACAGGGATAGAATAACAAAGAGTAGGACGTGACTGAAATGAGCTATCTTTTTGGTCAAAGGGGTAGCCAGGACCTCAGCAGCCGAAATCATTTCAGAGATCTGGCCTATTTGGGTTTTGTCTCCTACAGCCACCACGACACCGGAACCGGCGCCGTATACGACCAGAGTAGATGAATAGGCCATATTTCTGCGATCTGCGAGAGGAGTGTCTAGGTCCAAAACATCCGTGACTTTTTCCACAGGGACTGATTCACCCGTAAAAGCTGATTCATCGATCCTCAATTCCCGTGTGTGTAAGAGACGAAGATCCGCAGGGACCTTGTCGCCCGAGTGCAGTAGCACAAGGTCTCCCAGAACTAGTTCAGAGGATGGAATGCGCATCTTTTTGCCATCTCTCACCACCGACGCTTCGGCCGAAAGTCCCTTTGCCAGAGCTTCGATTGCGTTGATGGCCTTGGATTCCTGAATAAATCCCACAAATGCGTTTATTAAGACCACTCCGAAAATCACCGAAGAATCAACCCATTCTTGCAGGAGAGCGGTTACAACTGCCGCAACAATGAGAATGTACAAGAGGGGATCGTGGAATTGGAAGAGGAATCTAATGATTGGCCCCTGGCCCTTCTTTTTGGTGAGAAGATTGGGACCAAATTCCTTTTGGCGCTCTGCAACCTCAATATCGTTCAAACCCTTTTCACCATCGGAATTTAGCGCCTTAACGGCTTCGGTTGAGGGAATATGGCTCCAATTATCCTTGAATGTCATGTTCATATATATGTCTTTCATCTCTACAACCGTCACTTAGCTTGGCGGATCTTACTCGAGGAATCAAATCCCGGATATGGCTAGGGCTTTCCAATAGCTGCGTTATTCAGTGACTGCGCTTTCCTTGTAGCATCATCCTGTCTCAAAGCAACTCAATTTTTCGGGCTGATGTTGTCACGAATTTCGTTCAAGTTCTGCGATTTACCCCCAAGATTCGAAATTCTTTGCATGAACACGTAGAGGACCGGGATGAAAAATATCCCTAGAATAGTAGCTCCCAACATCCCTGCGAAGACGGCTGTCCCAAGCGCCTGTCTGCTTACCGCTCCAGCTCCGGTCGCCACAACTAGTGGAAGGACACCGGTAATGAATGCAAAGGAAGTCATTAATATCGGTCTGAATCGTAGCCTGGCGCCTTCAACCGCTGCATCCAGGACATTTTTCCCCTTGGAACGCATCTCTCTGGCGAATTCTACGATAAGAATGGCATTCTTGGCTGAAAGGCCCACTAGCAACACGAGCCCTACCTGGGTGTAAATGTTGTTGTCCATCTCCCGTATAATCAGTGCGGCTACAGCGCCCAAAACCGCCATTGGAACTATGAGCACAACTGAAAAAGGATCTGCCCAGCTTTCGTATTGGGCTGCAAGGATCAAAAGGACAACCAACATGGCCAGCCCAAAAACAATTACCGCTTGTCCTCCCGCTTTCTTTTCCTGGAAAGCCATAGCGGTCCATTCGTATCCCATTCCGTAGGGAAGTTGGCTCTTTGCCAGACGTTCCATCGTGTCAAGCGCCTGACCACTGCTAAAACCCGGAGCCGGGCTTCCCATGACTCTGGCGGAAGGATACATGTTATATCTGTCCACCTTTAATGGTCCGAGAGAATCCTTCACCGTAGCCATTGCTCCGAGTGGGAGCATCTTGCCGTCTTTATTGCGTACCTGCAACTTGAGGATATCGGATGGCTTGCTCCTAAAAACACTGTCCGCCTGCACTTTAACCTGCCAGGTTCTTCCAAATTTGTTGAAATCATTAACATAAGTAGATCCAAGATAAGCGGCCATGGCGTCAAAAACAGTTTGAAGAGAGACACCAAGGTTTTGAACCTTATCCCTATCCACATCAACAAAAATGTTCGGAACGGTGGCCCTGAATGTTGAGAAAACATTTTTGAGACTGGGCTGCTGGTTTGCCGAAGCTGCAAGTAGAAGCCCGGCGTCCTGGAGGTTTGTAAGGCCCAATCCGGACTTGTCCTGGATTTGAAGTTCGAATCCTCCACCAGTTCCAAGTCCAAAAATAGGTGGAAGAGTGAAAGTAAATACGATCCCCTCTTTTATTTTTCTGAACTGCGATGTCAGTTCCGCCATTATGATATCTCGGCTTCGACCATCTTTGAGTCGTTCATCCCAAGGATCAAGGGGCGCAAAGATGCTAGCCTGATTCGGGGCGGACCCATCAATCATGGAATATCCCCCAAGGACCCCGTAGTTTGCTATTCCTTTGGTGGAGGATAGAATGGATCCAACCTTTTGGACCATCGCTTCGGTTCTGTCGAGACTAGCCCCGTCGGGCATTTGAATATTTACCAATATAAGCCCGTCGTCTTCCAGTGGCACGAATCCAGTCGGCACCATCATGAATCCATATCCGGTCAAGACTAATAGGCCGACAAAAAGAATCATCGCCAAACTTAATTTGCGGAGTCCTAGAACAACAATCCTGGAATACGACGCTGTAATTTTATCAAATACAGAATTAAAACCCCTGAAAAGAAAATTTTTGGTCCCATGTTCAGGTTTGAGAAGCAGGGCGCAAAGAGCCGGACTGAGAGTCAGAGCATTGATGGCGGAAAAGAAAGTAGTTATTGCTATGGTAAGTGAAAACTGACGATAGAGTTCGCCTGTTATTCCACCCATGAAAGCGGCTGGCACGAATACAGCCATCAGCACCAGTGTAATGCCGATTATCGGACCGGTGACCTCATCCATGGCCCTGATCGAAGCTTCTTTAGGCCCCAATCCGTATTCGGTCATGTTTCGTTCCACGTTCTCCACCACAACAATTGCGTCGTCCACAACAATCCCAATGGCTAAAACCATTCCAAACAAAGTCACCATGTTGATTGAAAACCCTAGTAAAGCCATCACGGAGAAAGTTCCGATCAGAGAAACAGGGATTGTGATAGCCGGGATGAGTGTGGTTTTCCAGTTTTGCAAGAATATGAAAACGACTATGAAGACTAGGATGAACGCTTCAAAGAGAGTCTTGACTACCTCATGTATTGATGAACTGATGAACCTTGAAATCTCGTAGATTGCCTTATATTCCAATCCTTGGGGAAAATCTCGCTTGAGTTGTTCCATTGTTTTCCGGACATCATCGGCTATCTGCATCGCATTTGAACCCGGAGACTGATAGATAATCATTGTCGCCGCCGGTTTCCCGTTGAAGATTGAAAATGTGTCGTAGGCTTTCCCACCCAGATCAACTCGGGCTATGTCCTTAACTCGTGTAACTTTTCCGCCTTCACCTGTTTTTACTATGATATTCTCGAACTGGTTTTCGTCGCTAAGCCTGCCAAGAGTGTTCACGTTCAACTGGAAATCCTGCTTTTGAGAATTTGGCCTCTGACCGATCATCCCTGCAGCCACCTGAACATTCTGCTGGCTCAAAGCGTCTACTACATCGTTTGTTGTAATGGATCTTGATTCCATCTTGTGGGGATCCAACCAGAGGCGCATCCCATAGTCCTTCTGCGGGAAAAGTTCGACGTTTCCCACTCCTTTTATGCGGCTCAACTCATCCTTTATTCTCAGACTCACATAATTGGTCAGGAACAAATCATCATAACGTCCATCGGGAGAAAACAGGCACATCACAGTGACAAGAGCCGACGAGACTTTCTTTGTGGTAACTCCCTGACGCTGGACTTCCTGGGGCAGTTTTGGGATAGCGGTTGCTACCCTGTTTTGAGTCAGGACGGTGGCCATATCTATGTTAACGCCAAGTTCGAACGTGACATTGAGAGTATAAGAACCGTCAGCAGCGCTAGTGCTAAGCATGTAAAGCATGCCCTCAACGCCATTGACTTCCTGTTCTATTGGCGACGCAACCGTATCAGCAATGACCTGCGGATCGGCTCCCGGGAAGTAGGCCCGGACCTGAACCGAAGGCGGAGTAATATCGGGATACTGCGCTACAGGTAGGACAAAAACGCTAATACCCCCGGCCAAGACAATCAGGATTGAAATGACCGAAGCAAAGATCGGCCGGTTGATAAAGAATCGACTCAGCATGGCGCGACCTCCGCTATTTTTCTGCAGGGGGATTGGGTGGGTAACGGGAAGGTTCTGTGGTGGAACCTGACGCCTTAATGGGTGTAACTTTGGTTCCTGGCCTCGCTAGCTGAACACCGTTTGTGATCACCCAGTCGTCAGGCGAAAGCCCCGATTCTATCACCCTAAGACCATCTATTTCTTGCCCTATTGTGACAGTTCTTTGTTCTACCACGTTGTCACTGTTAACAACGAGAACGTATCTGCCTGCCTGGTCTATGCCAACTGCCAGATTTGTTATGAGAAGAGCTTCTCTTTTCTGTAGAGGCACTCGCAATCTGACAAACAGCCCCGGAAAAAGAATCCCACTCTTGTTGGGAAAGACCGCGCGAATTGTAAGAGTTCCTGTACTGGCGTCAACCTGAGTGTCGACGAAGTCAATCTTTCCCTTATGGGGAAAATCCTTCTCATCCGCTAACGCCAAAAAACATACCTTTTCATCGTCCTTAGTATTGCCCTTCCTGGCTTCCTGACCGTAGGATCGGGCAATCCTGAGCAGGTCGTTTTCGCTGAGGTTAAAATAGGCATAGATGGATTTGTCATTTACCACCGTTGTCAGAAGTGTTTTTTCCTGGGCTCCTACGAGATTGCCAAGATCAACCATGTTTCTGCCGACTTGACCATCTATTGGGGATTTGACCTGAGTATAGTCGAGCTGAAGTTTGGCCTCCTCCAGGTCAGCTTTGGCTACGCCAACCTGGGCAAGGGCAATGTCGCGGTTTGCCTTATCTTCTAGAAAAGATATTTCCGAGATGGAGGACGTTTTTAGCAAATTTGAAGCCTTTTCTTCTTTGACTTGAGCCAGATTGAAAGCGGCTTCCTTTACCTTGAGCGTTGCCTGCTGTTGGTCTACCCGTGCTTGAAATGGCCTCGGATCAATTACAAACAGTAAGTCTCCGGCTTTTACCTGTTGTCCCGGTTCAAAATTCATGCGGTCCAAAAAACCCTGAACCCTTGCCCTTATCTCCACAGCTTCCAATGCTTTTGTGTTTCCGGTAAATTCCAGAAAATCCGTAATTTCTTTTTTCTCCGGGAGACTAATTGTGACCTCTGGAGGAGGTGGGGGCACAAACGAATCAGTCTGTTTCATGCAGCCAGAAACAGTCATCAGCAAAATCAGAAACCAAAATGCTTTACTATGATGTGGCGCC
>DYRE01000412.1 GCA_020718965.1 Desulfomonile tiedjei | reverse complement strand
GTTCGATGGTGATCTTTAGTTACTGTGTGGCTGGATTTGTCATTTTTATGAACAGCCGAGACAGACTTAGGATTCAAATAATTGTAGCCAACGGCACACTTCTGGGGATGAATTTAAAACTTATCGGAGCGCTTCTGAAAACAATTGAACTTCAGACATGGAATCAGTTGGCTCTGTTTGTGGTAATTTTTGCGCTTCGGACGATAATTAAGAAAGTCTTCCAGAGACAAAGCCTCCTTGCGATGAAACAAGCATGACAGCCAAAAGACTACTGACATGAGATAGCCGCCCAGACGATCAAATACAGTCTGTTCACCATTAGTGTCGGATGGAGATGGGAAAATGATTATAGGGATCCCCAAAGAAATTAAGGAAGACGAATACAGAGTAGCGATAATACCATCAGGCGTCCGGGCGTTCAAGGGACATGGCCATTTGGTCATCATTGAGAAAGGGGCCGGAAGAGGCTGCAGGATAGAGGATAGGGAATACGAAGACGCAGGCGCAGTGATAGTAAATGATCCCAAAGAGATTTACTCACGGGCTGACATGGTTATGAAGGTCAAAGAGCCTTTGCCGAGTGAACATACTTTGTTTCGTGAGGGGCAAATTCTATTCGCTTATCTGCATTTATCTCCTGCTCCGGAACTTACTGAAGCGCTTGTCGCCGCCAAAATCGTCGCCGTCGCCTATGAGACCATTCAGACCAATGACGGTTTTTTGCCTCTGCTCGCCCCTATGAGTGAAGTGGCGGGCAAAATGTCGGTGCAGGTAGGGGCCCATTTTCTTGAGAAAACACAGGGCGGTAGAGGAGTTCTGTTAGGTGGAGTGCCCGGTGTTATGCGAGGCCGAATAACCGTAATTGGGGCCGGTACGGTTGGAATGGCCGCGACAAAAATCGCGGTAGGTTTAGGGGCGGATGTCTACATTCTCGATATTGACCAGCGACGTTTGGCGCATATTGATGAAATCTATGGAAATCGTGTAACAACCTTGATTTCGAATTCTGATAACGTTTCTTTCTCCGTGCTAAATTCTCACCTTGTCATTGGAGCGGTTTTGATTCCGGGAGCCTGTGCTCCAAAAATAATTACTCGGGATATGATCCGACGAATGAAAACCGGGGCAGTTATAGTGGACGTGGCAATAGATCAGGGTGGATGTGCAGAGACGTCCAGGCCGACTACCCATGGAAATCCTACGTTTGTAGTGGACGACGTCATTCATTATTGTGTTTCCAATATGCCGGGAGCTGTTGCCAGGACTTCAACTTTTGCTCTTACGAATGTTACTTTACCCATTGCTCTAGAAATTGCTAACCAGGGAATTAATCAGGCGGTTCTTCAGTATCCCAAGCTGGCAAGAGGAGTAAATCTGTATAAGGGTCTCGTCACACACGATGCAGTTGCAAATGCGCTAGGTTATGCTTACACGCCTCTTTGCGAGGTTCTGCGAAATTAGAAATGGAGAAATCTGTGCTGTCAAACGCTAAGCAGAATCGGTCTTTTCTTTACCCGAATAGTGTGTTGATTCAGTCAACGGAGGTAAACATTTAATCATGCCATTTACAAGGATAAATGGGATTGATCTGTACTACGAGATCCATGGGCACGGGGAACCCCTTCTTCTCCTCCATCACGGTTTTGGTTGTACCAGGATGTGGAAAGAGATAGTGCCGGGACTCGTGGAAAATGGCTACAAGCCCATATGTTATGATAGGCGAGGGTTCGGTCAATCAGGAGAAGGCCTAGATTTTCTGGATTTTTATGTCAGTGATCAATTTGTCGCCGAAAGCGTAAATGAACTCGAATCGTTACGTGATTGGCTCGGGATAAGCTCCTTCCATGTAGTGGGGCAATGTGAGGGGGGTGTTATTGGAGCCGAATATGCGGCCAAATACCCGGACCGGGTCAGGAATATGGTTATATCGAGCACACTGTGCTTCAGCGACTGTGAAATGCATGAATTTAACATTTCAAAGTTCACCAAGACCTTTGATGAACTGGATATGGAACTTTCGAAGAAGCTCATTGGATGGCATGGAGAAAGAA
>DYRE01000411.1 GCA_020718965.1 Desulfomonile tiedjei | reverse complement strand
CACTGTTGGATACAGGGTATCTTCACTTTTACAGCACTTCGGGTACACTACCGTGTACGATTAATTATTTCATGGCTTTTTTCGCTCAAAAATTACCGTCAGATTTTTTTTATCGATGAATTCCAGAAAAAACGTCAGCTAGGAATTCCCGTTTGGTTTTTAGAATCGTTTTAATTTTTGATAACTATTCAGCCGGTCTTATGAGAGCATATGGGTGTGAATGGACTTCCCTGAAATGCATTAACAAGCGATTCGAGAACCGGCTTGTCATTTTTCTTAACCGTTGAAAGATACCCTCGAATCCTGCAGAAAGAGGCAGCCCCCTCTTCACTTCGGAAAGTCCCGGAAATTTTCTGCTGAAGTTTAACAATTCTGATATCTCTTTCAGCCTGATTATTCGAAAAAGGAATTGAGAAATTGTGCATGAAAGACAAGATCTCACTCTGGAATAATATACAGCGGTCAATCAGGTTTTTCGCTTTTGACTGTTTCTTTGGACCGCGTTTCCCAAGGAAATCAGAGTTAGCCGGGATAGGAATCTCGTTCAACCCATTTTCGAGAATTCGGAAATATCTATCTTCAAAAATCGCCATTTTATGAGTTAAGAGAGAACGCGAGTGCCCTGATACAGAATCCACTTCACCCTTGATTTCAAGAATAAGAGCATGAAGTTCCTCACACCAGGACTGATGATAATTCTCTGATATACCTTTCAACTCTCGGAGAAGGTGAGCATTGCAGAATGCATGATGACTCGGATACCGGAGATACGGAGCCCAGAAATCATGAACCATTGTACCTTTGAATCGTGGAAGGATCTGCATGTCATCGGTTGCCAGATTTCCCCGTTTACTATGGTGACCATACCATGTGAGGGCATCGGTACTTGCGACGTGCAACCATTGTCGGATACCAGTGACTCGCATTCCAGTCTCATCAACGTGGAGTACCTGTGACTCAGTCAGGAGTTCTCGTATTTGTTCTTCGACTCCTGCAAGGTTCTGGTGGCAGTCCTGAACTGCATTGACCAGTGTCCCGGTGCTGAGGGAATGTCCGAAGATATCGGTGAATGTCTCACGAACCCGATCGTATGGAACAAGCGGGTAAATGCAGAGATAAACCATCAGTGCCTTGAGATTCCGGCCATACTGGACTGGAGATTGCACATTCGAAGGAAATTCTGCTCGGTTGACCCGGCCACAGTGCGGACACTGTTTGTGCTCCGCACGGTGTTCGGTAACAATGATCTTGAACTCGGTATCATGCACCTGCCGCCGCTCAACCTTGACCGGCTTTTCATCTTCAAGGGATGCTCCGCATCCCTTACACGTCATCACCGAGTGTCCTTCAATTTTATCGGGATTCTTTACCCCCTCCAGAGTCTGGCCTTTATGTCCCTTCTGCCCTCCGGGAGGTTTCTCTCCTTTCTTCCGTGGGCTTTGGGGTCTCCGGTATCCATCCATGGAGGGTGGTTGACTGCTGTTCCGACTATTCCGGTTCAGTCGAGTTTCTAACTCGGTTATCCGGGCTTCCAGTT
This sequence comes from Desulfomonile tiedjei, assembly GCA_020718965.1. Taxonomy (GTDB): domain Bacteria; phylum Desulfobacterota; class Desulfomonilia; order Desulfomonilales; family Desulfomonilaceae; genus CAJBEZ01. Next base: position 515 of record DYRE01000411.1, on the reverse strand, counting down.
GTACGATCTTTTCGGTGAGCTGTGTGATTATCCTATCCTGCCGTTCTATGATGTCGGCTATGGCTTCCGGATTCGTTCTGCATAGATCCAGAATCTCTTCTCGGTTGACTGCCATCAATTTTTATGAAGAGTTATTAGTATTTTGATCTGCCGGTTTGTTCGTCAGGAGATATCTGAATAGTTACGTTTTCTTTTAAGTTTTACCAACAATATCCTTCCAATTTCTCAACCGTAGAAAAGACCTTGGATTTTGGAGTTTTAGACATAAACGTAAATCAAACAATTTACTGATTCATTTTCCAGCAAATAGGTCCGGTTTTATCCAATTCTAGACGAACGCAATCCTTTTTCGTGAACCTCGATATGATCCACCCGGTAAACGGCTTGTGCACTCTAATTATTAAGCTGTTTTCACCTATCTGGAGGCTGCACGGCCACAAGTATCATTGCGTTAATACAGTAGGACTTACGCACTTGGTTTCGACCGAAAGATCAAAGAGTTAGTAACTCCAATT
>DYRE01000410.1 GCA_020718965.1 Desulfomonile tiedjei | reverse complement strand
GGTCCACCACTAAGGGCCGTGATTACCCCGACGGGAAGTTCAACAGGGTATGCGACCAGTCGAGCCACGGTGTCCGAGATGACCAGAAATATTGCTCCACCAAGGAACGCTGTCGGAAGCAATATTCTGTGGTCCGGTCCAAACAATAGTCTCATGGAATGGGGAGCGACCAGCCCTACAAAGCCGATTGTTCCAGATACGCTCACAACCGAGCCTGTGATCAATGAGGCTATGGTCATGAGCAATAGGCGGCGCTTTGTAACATCGACACCCAGTGTTGAGGCGAATTCATCTCCCAGGGCTAAAACATTAAGCCTGCTGGCGTTAAGATAAATTAACAGGAAACCTGCAATGACTATCGGCCCTGAAAAAATTATTTGTTGATAGTCCGCAAGGCTGAAATCCCCCATCAACCAGAACAGCACCCGCTGCAATTCATGTGAACCGCTTACCGACATAATCAGGAGCATAGTGGCGTTCATAAGGGATCCTACTATTATGCCGGCCAGAATTACGGTATTTATGTACGTTGAATTCTTTCGATATAAAGCGAGGCAGTATACGAGGGCCACAGCCGCCAGACTTCCCACAAAAGATGAAACAGATGTCATGAACAGCCCGCTGGATTTAAGCAGGCTTATTGAAGTCACCGCTCCCAATGCCCCACCTGCTGCGATTCCTATAATATATGGGTCGGCAAGCGGGTTTCTTAATACTCCTTGAAAAACTACCCCAGAACAGGCCAAACCGGCTCCTGCAATACATGCGAGCAAAATTCTGGGTAAACGGTACGAAAAGACGATTGTGGAAACTCCTGTTGAACTGGTTTCAAAAAAGGTAGAATTCAGCAGGTCCCAAAAACCCACACTGGTTGTTCCTTCCAGTAATGAAAACAAAATGGCGACCAACAGGGCAAGAAACAGGATCGAGTTTACAACAAGGGTTTTTCTCAGAATGTTAGGTTGCATTGTTTAGGGTGAACCTGATGTCACCGGTTCTTGGCCGAGTTTCGGATCTCCCTGGAGATTTCCGGGGTTCCAGGGACATTCGGGTGCAACAGAGCCGATAATTTTTCCAGCCCTTCTATTGTCCTGACCCCTGGCCGGCTCATGAGGTCGGCGTCCAGGTCGTGAATCCTGTTTTCTTGAACGGCTTTTAAGTGAATGTGATTCTTCCACTGGTTGAGACAGTCTTCACCATGGCATTCCTTATCCAGTATTAGTATTACATCGGGATTGGTCCTGATGACCTCCTCAATACTGAATTTGGGATATTCAACATCCACTCTCTCGGCTATATTCACACCACCGGCCTCTCGTATAAGTGAGCCAAGGAATGATTTTGAACCTGCCACAACAAGGGGTCTGACTCCCACGACAAAAAGGGCCGTGGTTTTTTCTTTTCCTTTGACCAGTTTATTTATTCGATCCCGACGGGACTGCATATCGTCAAGTATTTGACCCGCCTCATTTTCTTTTCTCAACAGCTTGGCAACATTGGTAATAACATTTCTTATATCTTCGATGTTTAAACTGTCATCCACATAAACCGGAATTTTCAACCTCCTGAGACGATCGATCAGTTCAGGTCTGATTCCGGTCTTCGGCGCCAGTACCAGGTCCGGTCGAGCCGCTACAAGTTTTTCAAAATCAGGCTTCATGTAAGCGCCGATGTCTGGGACATTTTTGGCGTCGTCGGGAAAATTGCATCTGGTGGTACGCCCGACGAGACTCGAACCCGCCCCAAGTTCAAATACCAATTCCGTGAGACTTGGAGCTAATGAGATTATTTTCTTTGGAGTATCGTGCACGCAGACCTGTACACCCATGGAGTCTTTTACGCAGATGGGATGTCCAGATTCAGCCCAAGCCTTTTCAAAGCTTAATCCGGAGTAAATGCAGAGCGCTAATAAACCTAAAACAAATCCTCGGAAAGACATTCTACGATTTTCTCCTGAACGCGATCGGGATCACGTAGTTAAGTTTACTGTGTCCCAGGGTTTCTGGTATTGGGGGAAAGCGCGTTGAGGCTTTTTCGACTATTTTAAGCGCTGCTTTGTCAAGAGCG
>DYRE01000058.1 GCA_020718965.1 Desulfomonile tiedjei | reverse complement strand
AGGACATTTCTTGGAACCCATCTCAATAGCCTTTTTCTGCTGTTCCGCCGCTTTCAACGGATCTCCCTGCTTGAAGTAAGCCTCGGCCATGGTTTCATGGAACAAGCCGTCTTGGCCACCCATCATGTCAAGCGCCGTCTTGGCTAAATCAATGGCCTTTGGGGCATTCTGAAGTGTTTCGTCCGGACAGGTCAGCAAAAACCAAGCGGTATCCTGGATGGTCCAGGCGTCATTAGGACTCATCTTGGCCACTTTCTCAAAGTCTTCAGACGCTTTTTTGCATTTTCCACTCCTGCTAAGAATCCATGCCCTCATGCGGTAGCCATCAACAAACTCTGGTTTCAAGTCGAGAGCCTTGTTGATATCTTTTAGAGCCTTGTCGTTTTCCTCAGCTCTTGAGTAGAGATCAGCCCGCTGTGCGTAGGCCCAAGAGTATTTTGGGTCTAACTTTATCGCTTCAGAAAAAGCTTTCATGGCTTCAACTGTGTTGCCCTGCATCTTAAGGACGATTCCTTCCTGACCATAGGCTTGCGCGTTCTTTGGATCCTTTTCGATGGCTACTTTTGAATCTTCAGCGGCCCTTTGGATGTTCCCCAACTGGACGTTGACTCTGGATCTGCCAACATATCCGGAGGCGTCCGCAGGATTAGCTGAAATATATTTGTCCAAAAGCTTGAGAGCCTTATCGTAATCTTTCTTTTTGATTGCCTCGTTGGCCGCAGTAAGTTCCGGGCTTTGACCTCCCTTGAGCATTTGTCCCCAAGGGAAGAAGAATATGGCTACGACTACAATGATTCCCAATATGAGGAAACCCATGAAACTATAAACAGATGAGCCACTCTCTGTTCTGAGACTCAGGTTAGGCGATGCCGCGTCTCCACGATCGATCATTCTTTAATCTCCTTATTTGTTGATTTCGTGAGAAGAACTATTTTCGTTCTACCCTCGGTTTGCAACGGTTTGATTTCAAATTCCACATTGATTCGCATGGTTAAAGATTAGAAAAGTAAGTCCTAATTTATTAAGGCTAAAAGTACCGAAGATATTGACTAAGGCATAAAGTACAAATTAAATTATATAGGGATATCCCGATTAAATCAACGGGAAATTCTCGAAAATTTTATTAAAGTCGTACTTTTTTGAGAGGCGCCGTGAAGAATAATATTCAAACAGCCAATAAATTTGAAGCCATTTTTTTCGATTTTGGCGGAGTTATAGCCGAAGAAGGATTTAGAGATGGACTTATCGGCATTGCCATAAACGAGGGACTTAAGCCCGAGATGTTTTTTGAATCAGCGGTAAAAGCCATCTATGAATCGGGATACATAATTGGCAGAGCGTCAGAAAGAAATTACTGGAAAATGTTGCGGGAAATGACGGGAGTCTTGATGCCGGAAGCAGAAATGAAATCTCGGATTCTTAACGGATTCATTTTGCGTTCCGAAATGATAAAAATGGTGACCGTGATGAGGGGAAAAGGCCTCTTCGTTTCACTGTTGAGTGATCAAACGAACTGGCTCGATGAACTGGACGCCAAGTCCCATTTTTGCAGATTTTTCGACGCAGTGTTCAACTCATACCACATGGGGAAATCCAAAAGGGACCCTTCAGTTTTTTCAGATGTAGCGTCTATGCTCGGAATATCTTCTGAAAAATGTCTTTTTATTGATGACAATCACGGTAACGTAGTCAGGGCATCTGAGACTGGCTACGGAACCATTCTTTTTCGCGGTGTAAAACCCCTTGCCGAGACCTTTTGCGAAATGAATCTTGTATCACCGTCGGATGTAAATGAAATTCTGGAGGCAAGCGAATCCAGTTAAAAGCGAGAATACATAGTTTAGCCATACTATTACTGTCAAATCCTATGACCTATTTGATGTAATACTTATAACTTCCTAGATAGGGTTGTTATTTATTGATATCATAGAGGCTCAGTTTTGTGAGCGATATCGATATCGATGGGTAGCAAGTCATCATTGACTTTTTCCAGATAATCTGATAGGTTACCTTCAAGAAATCCATTTTTACAATATGTCAATTTCGATATGATTCCAGGGATGGGTGCGTCGAAATCATGAAATGTCTAAAGTCTGTGGGCAATTTCCCTACGGTTGTGCCGATATTGCCGCTGAGGGATATGGTTATATTTCCACACGTTGTCATCCCCCTGTTCTTGAAGGGGGCTCGGGTCGTGAAACTGGCGGAATCTCTCCAAGGTGGATCGAATCTTGTAGGTCTTTTTTTTCAGAAGTCACGAGGAAAATTTGGAATCTGGAACGAGGAACTTGCTCCGATAGGTGTACTGGCGCGTGTCGACAAGGTTGTATCCTTAGAATCAGGCGGGCTGAGAGCTGTGGCAGAAGGGCTGTGCAGGGTTCATCTCGTAAGTAAGGTCAAGAGTGAACCATACCTAATGGCTGAGGTTGCGTTGGTTGAGGAAAAGCTGTGTGACTCAGTTTTTCATGAAACTTTGGTGTCGAGCGTATCGAGCCAGTTCAAGATGGCGGAAGCCATTGGGAAGACTATAAGCCGTCAGGTTCTTGATTCTATAGAACAAGCTCGTGATGTCAGTGAGCTTGCCGACCTGGTTTCCTCACAACTTTCTGTAAAAGCCAATTCTAAGCAGGAACTCCTGGAACTCTTGGACCCAGTTGCAAGGTTAAGAGTATCAATCAATTACCTCAAGGTTGATATGGACGGTTTTGTGGGCCAAACGGAAGCCACCGGCGATTCAGCCACTTCAGGCTTAGGTAGTATGAAAAGAGCCTCAGGAGCGGACGGCAAATCACATCTTAAAGCGTTTCAAAAGGACTACAGCCTGGATGTTGATCCCCAGGCTTCTGAAATTAGAGGATTCAAGCTCAAGATAAGAGAAACAGGTATGCCGGGCGACGTCGCAGAGGTTGTGACCAAGGAGATTCAACGACTTGAAAGAATTCCTCCTCATTCACCAGAACATGTAATTTCAAGAACTTATCTTGAGGTACTAACCAGTCTGCCCTGGAACGTGACTACTAAAGATCAACTTGACATAATTAGAGCGCAAGATGTTCTAGACAGGGATCATTATGACCTGTCGATTGTGAAAGAGAGGATTCTTGAATTCCTGGCTGTTCGTCAACTCAAATCCGACAACAAGGGTCCAATCCTATGCCTGGTCGGTCCTCCGGGTGTGGGGAAAACATCCTTGGGCCGGTCTATAGCCAGAGCTATGGGACGTAAATTCGTGCGAGTTTCTCTGGGGGGTGTGAGGGATGAAGCTGAAATAAGAGGGCATAGAAGAACTTATATTGGAGCCATGCCGGGCAGAATAATCCAGGAACTAAAAAGAGCCGGAACAAACAATCCTGTTTTCATGCTTGACGAGATAGATAAGATTGGCCAGGATTACAGGGGGGACCCGGCCAGCGCACTACTCGAAGCCCTGGATCCAGAGCAAAATTCCAGCTTCATGGACCATTATCTTGATCTAGCTTTTGATCTTAGCAATGTGATGTTTATAGCCACCGCCAATCAACTGGATTCTATTCCCAAAGCCCTCAGTGATCGTATGGAAACTATTAGAATCCCAGGATACGCAGATGAAGAAAAGGAAAAGATAGCCGAACTATTTCTCATTCCCAAGGCGCTGGAGCAAAACGGAGTCAACAGCTACGAACTGAAATTTGAAGGACAGGCGATAAGAAAACTGATCAGAGGTTACACACGGGAAGCCGGAGTCAGGAACCTGGAAAGAGAAATCCATTCTGTCTGCAGAAAAATTGCGTATCAAATAACTCGCGGTCAGTCCATAAATAGGTTCATCGATTCAATTGCCATTGAAGATATGTTAGGAGGACCAAAGTACTTTTCAGAACTCGCAGAGGAGACAGACAAGGTGGGTTTGGCTACAGGTCTTGCGTGGACTGAGAACGGGGGAGAAATTATATTCATAGAGGCAACAGGTTTCGGAGGACGAACCGGGCTTACCCTAACAGGGAATTTAGGGGATGTAATGCAAGAGTCTGCAAAGGCGGCGTTGAGTTATCTCAGGAATTCATGTGAAATCTTCGGACTTGAACAGCAAAGGTTGTACGATACTGAACTCCATGTGCATGTCCCTTCGGCCGCGATCCCAAAGGATGGTCCATCCGCTGGAATCACGATCGCAGTAGCTTTGGCGTCTTTTTTTACAGGGATCGCGGTTAGGCGCGACGTTGCAATGACTGGAGAAATTACCTTGCATGGCAGAATCATGCCTGTCGGTGGAATAAAGGAAAAACTTCTAGCGGCAAGGAGGGCAGGGGTAAGGGAAGTAATTTTGCCTTCAAAAAACTTTCCTCAGGTCAGGACTTTTCAAGAACACATCACTCACGGGCTTGCCCTTCATTTTGTCAGCGATGTGGGGGAAGCCATAAGGACAGCGCTTTGCAGCAGTTCAGGTTTTGCCAATTTTCCCTTGAGTTTCGAAAGGAATTTGCCGTTATTTTCAGAATGCAAACACGATTTGTGCTGATAACCTGATTAATTTCCCAGGTATGTCTGAATCAGCCCAATTAACTTTAAGCGGAGATCCTTACAATTTATTGGGCTCTTGATTCCCGCAGCGCGTCGATGGCCGCCGCCGCCCAACTCAGATGCGATACTTGAAACATCTATCAAGCCTTTAGAGCGGAGGCTCACTTTACAGGAATTATCGGCCAGCGCGGTGATAAGTCCGCCAACTTCCACTCCGCGTGTTTCTCTTAATCTGTTTACAATACTTTCTCCCTCGGACAAGGCAGCTCCTATCCTTTTGTAGTCCTCGATATCAAGATAGCTAAGCGCCAGCTTCCCGCCAAGTAGAAACTCTAATCTTTCCAGCATTAATCTCTCAAGAGTCAACCTGGATGCTGGAAGTTCCTCGAACAGACTTTTTGTGATGTCATAACTATCCAGCCCCGGTTCGAGCAGCTTTGCGGCAAGTTGAAACGTGTGGCTTGTAACTCCTGAAAATTTGAAACAGCCAGTATCGGTAACTAGCCCGGTGTAAAGACATTTCGCTACATCTACAGTCAATCTGTGTCCCATCGTGCAGAGCAATTCATGAACCAGTTGAGTCGATGAATTGGCATTGGCGCGGATAAAGTTGATATCACCATATCCGGGATTGGTAGGATGGTGATCTATATTGATCAGACAGAAGGTTTTTCGTAAGACAGAGAGAGTTGGAGCTATTCTATCTTCAGCGGCGACGTCTATGGCTATGACGCAGGATGGTTCGAACCCAAGAGAATCAAATCCCACTTTGACTTCCCCTTTTCCCGGAAGGAAATCGAAAGATTCGGGAAAATCGGCTCCCAGAAACGCCGTAGATGTTTTACCCATTTCTTTCAGGGCCAGGCGCATCCCGAGCAAGGAACCAATGGCGTCCCCATCCGGGTTGACATGGGTGACAACCACAAATCCATCCTTTTCAGAAAGGGTGGTAGCGATTTGGTCAATCATTTTGATCTCCCGAGACTGGTTCGATTTCTTTCAAAAGATTTGAAATCTTTACCAAATGATCGAATGAAGAATCATAGGAAAATGTCATTACCGGTATGTACTTCAGATCCAGTTCCGCTTTCAATCGACGGCGAATAAATCCCTCAGCGGCGGCCAGCCCCTGGGAATGTGATTCTGCTTTCCCATCATCCAAACTTGAGAAAAAAACCCTTGCTGACTTGAGATCTGAACTCAAAGATATTTCAGTAATAGTGACGCCGTGAACTCTGGGGTCCTTGATGTCATCCCTGATTATGTCCGATATTGTCTGCTTGAGAAGCTCTGACACTCTTTCTTTTCTGAATTGTGGCATGATGCTGAATCCATCTTTGTCGTCTAGGGAAATAAAGACAACCAGTTTCTTGAGGATATTCTTGGCTACAGGGTTGCAATCTTGTCTGAGTTGTTGTTGGGAGATACGAAAATCAATCAAAAGTGTATTTAGAACAATAAGCTGATTTGGAGATAAACTTCAATGAAAGTGGCCGAATGGCAAAATCTCTACAGAAAAGCTCGTCACTTCGGCCAGGTACAAATTCTCTATGTAATCGTTAATAGTCTCCAACATCTTGTGTGCGTGCCCAGCGTCATTTGAGACAACTGTTAAGCCAAGAGAACAGATCTGCCATTTATCGTTGTCGTCAACTTCGGCTATTGATACGTCAAATTTGGAACGTACCTTGCCTAGAATACTCTTCACCACCTGCCTCTTTCCTTTAAGGGAAGATGACTGATGGATTACTATTCTGAGCAAACCAATACCGACGAACATGGGCATATCTTTTATTGGCAACCCAGAAACCGATCAAAAAGATCCGAATTGACTTACCTGGTTTCACTGAGCCAGTTTAACTGATTCACGTTCTACGAGGAAAGCCTCGATAACGTCTCCAACTTTAACATCTCTGTAGTTCTCGATGCCGATGCCACACTCGTATCCCTCTAACGCTTCCTTGACATCTTCCTTGAACCTCTTCATTGATGACAGTTTTCCCTGGTGCACTACAACGTTATCTCTAAGTAGTCTGATCTGATTCGATCTTTCTATTTTTCCGGAAATCACATGGCAACCAGCAATGACACCAATTTTGCCAACCTGGAATGTCTGTCGCACCTCAGCTCTTCCGACTACGGTCTCTCTTTCTATGGGAGAGAGCATTCCTTCGATGGCCTTTCTAACATCCTCGATGGCGTCATAAATTATTGTGTAAAGCCTAAGGTCAACCTTCTCCTGTTCGGCTAGTTGAGTTGTCTTGGGAGTTGGGCGTACGTTGAATCCAATTATAATGGCTTTAGAAGCGCTAGCAAGCATGATATCCGATTCATTGATCGCTCCCACGCCACCGTGAATGACTTTGAGCTTGATTTCCTTCGAAGGAATTCCAAGCAAAGCTTCTTTTACAGCTTCTACAGACCCCTGAACATCTCCCTTGACTATCAAGTTGAGTTCCTTGACTTCTTCTGTCTGCATCCGGGCGATTAGTTCTTCAAGTGAAGCTGGGCTAGTCGACGCCTCTTCATTCTCACGATGTTTGATGAATCTTTGTTCTCCAATTTGACGGGCAAGTTTTTCTTCTTCGACCACCATAAGGACTTCACCCGCCTCCGGGACACTCGCAAATCCTTGAATTTCGACAGGAGTTGACGGAGTAGCCTCAGTGACGGTTCTGCCTTCATAGTCCAGCATAGCACGAACTTTGCCGTAATGTACGCCTGCAACAAACGGATCTCCTAGTTTAAGAGTACCCTCCTTTACAAGCACCGTGGCCAAAGGCCCCTTGCCTTTGTCGAGGCGAGCCTCGACAATAGTTCCTGTAGCCCTTTTGTCGGGGTTTGAGCGGAGTTCCATGATTTCAGCCTGGAGTAATATAAGATCCAGGAGATCGTCTACTCCCTGACCAGTTTTTGCGCTAACGTCAGCGAACAAGGTGTCACCTCCCCAGGCTTCGGGGATAAGGTTGTACTCGCTAAGTTCGCGCAGCACTCGATCTTTGTCCGCTTCAGGCTTATCTATTTTGTTTATAGCCACCAGTATAGGAACCCCAGCGGCTCTGGAGTGATTTATGGCTTCCTTAGTCTGATCCATAACCCCATCGTCGGCTGCCACGACCAGTATGACAAAATCGGTAACCTGGGCGCCTCGAGCCCTCATGGCGGTGAAAGCCTCATGTCCCGGCGTGTCGAGGAAAACAAGCTCTCCCTTGGGCACTTTAACCTTGTAAGCTCCAATGTGCTGAGTGATACCTCCCGCTTCCTGGTCCGTAACGTGTGTGGATCTGATCCTGTCGAGAAGTGAAGTTTTACCGTGGTCTACGTGACCCATTACAGTAATTACCGGAGGTCTGGGAACCAGATTCTCTTCAGTATCTAAAATCTTTAGGGGAAGAAGATCCTGTTCGGGGCGCTGGCTTGTCTCTGTTTCGAAACCAAATTCAGTCGCTACCAGTGTGGCGGTGTCAAAATCCACCACTTCGTTCATTGCCGCAGACACGCCAAGTTGAAGGAGGTGCTGGATGACCTCCGCGGCCTTGACGCTCATCCTGTGAGCAAGAGTTGCGACGGTTACCGTTTCGGGTAATTTAAGTCTTCGTTTAATAGCCTTTGGAACGGTTATTTCCGTTTTTCGTAATTTAACTTTTCTAGCTTTGCCTCTAAGTCGGCCTCTATGCCTGTCATCGTAAAGGTCCGCAACATTGATTACCTCTTTGCGTCGACGCAGTTTTCCTTTTTCGTCGTCTGGCCGTTCGTCAACTGTTCGAACCTTCTTTTCTTTACGCTTGTTAAGGCGACGTTCCTGTTCAATTGGAGTCTCGGGAATAAATTGTTTTGGAGCGATCTCCGGTCTGGACACAGGACGTGAAGGAGTCTCCGAAACACGAGGCCTGGAAATAGGACCTGGGCTGGAGGGCCTTGGAGTTTGTGATTCTCCATAATGGGGCCGTGGGCTAGGTCTTTCAGGGGCACGAGGCGGAGGTTCCTTTTTGAGTTCAACTTTACCAATAATTTGAGCTGGTTGAATCCTTTTATCCTTCTTTTTCTTTTTTCTGGCGGCCCGATCGTCTGCTTCCCTCTGTTCCTCCGTCAAGGCTGCCGGAACTCCGTTACCATGAACACTTTCAGGTTTTTCAAGGTTTGTGGATTCGGCCATCTGTTGCGGCGCCATTTCCAGGGGCTGTTCCCTGTCTGCATGGTCCCCCTTTTCGCCGACCTTAGTGGAAAACTCCATTGAAGCTTTCGAGACAGTCTCCGACTGTGACAGTGTGTGCGAATATTTAGCGTCCTCTTTTAGTTCCTCTTCATCAGGAGGAGCTTTCACCGGAGCCATTTCGATTATTCGAGCCGGTTCGTGACGCCTAGTTTTCCTTTGAACTTTTCGGGTTTCCTGTACACCATTTTTGGAGTCGGTTTGAGGAAAATCCGTTGACTCCTCAATTGTTTCAGGAAGCGCTTCTGTTTCGGATAGTGTCTCTAAACGCATTGTTGAATCTTCATGAAGTTCGTGAGGTGGAGCGTTTTTGGCGCGCCTACGTATTACGGTAGGTCTGATTCGTTTTTCAACGACCTCTCTTTGGGGGAGAGCGGATACAAGATGGACTCTCAGCGCTACTGGATCGTCAGTTACCAGAGAACTTTCCGGCCCTTCAACCTCGTAACCCATTGTCACCAGTTCTTTAAGTAAGTCTTCGTTTTTGACCTTTAAATCTCTTGCTAGGTCATCAACGGTCAAAATGGTCATCCGCACACCCCTTTTTGTCTAGACCTGTCCAGAATGCTCTGCACTGACGGAAGTATCTCTATCTCAGACCTAAGCGCTTTTTGAAGGAGCCTTTTTTTTAGGGCTTTTTCGGCGCAAATCTTCGATGGACAAATGTAACATCCTCTGCCGCCAATATTTATTTGATTCGTCTTTACCAACACTTTTTCCAATACCGCCAACCTTATCATTTCATAGGCTGGGCGTTTGATACGGCATGCAACGCATGTTCTGATAGGTATATGGCCTTTTTTCATTCCCCGTCGTCAATCTTATGCTCCAATTCTTGAGCCTGATCTGTAACTATTTGTGGGATCACCTCAGATGATGGATCAGAATCAGATTCTTCATGAACCAACGTAGAATCTTCAGTCGTTTCCGTGTCGATTTTGCTTTCGGGTGGACTCGCAAGATAGTTATTCGCTCCCTCCTGCAACATCAAAGCCTTTTCATTCGTTATGCCCATGAAACTAGTCAGTTCCACCAGTGATGCCCTGGCGATGTCCTCGGGGTTTCTATAACCGTTATCAAAAAGGATTGTGGCGGTTTCCTCGTCCATTCCTTCGATTGCGAGCAACCGTTCAAAAGATTCTCCTGTTATTTTCTCTTCTTTTGACTCACTTCTGACATCAATTTTCCAACCGGTTAATCTGGCAGCCAGCCTCACGTTTTGTCCCTTCTTGCCAATAGCGAGGGACAGTTGATCATCGTCGACGATAACTTCCATGGTAGCGGACATCTGGTCAATAATTACCTTGGATATCTGGGCTGGTTGAAGAGCGTTACATACAAAACGCGCAGGTTCATCATTCCAAGGAATTATATCAATCTTTTCTCCTCGAAGTTCTTGTACCACGGCCT
>DYRE01000409.1 GCA_020718965.1 Desulfomonile tiedjei | reverse complement strand
TTCGGCAATGGCGTCCTCGATGTCGCCTTCCACCGTGTTCAAGCGGCGGGCAACCGCTGGCTCTAAATTGGGCTGGGTTTTGAGCGATTCAATTTCCACCCTGAGTTTTTGCAGCTCGGCGACAAAGTCTGCGGGCGTGGAGATGTTGTTGTTGATGTAGTTGACCTGGTCACCGCTGACGAAGTCCCTGCCAACGTGGATTCCGCCCTGAATGTTGAAGATGTTTCCGCTTGTCTTGGGCGCGGCGGGTTTCTTCGGAGCAGGTTCTTTTTTGGCTTTGGGCTGCGCCTGGGCAGGAGTTCCGCCCGCCCGAATTTGGAGAGCCGCAACCAGTTTTTCGTAGTCGTCGGGATAATCCACATATTGAATTTCGCGGATAAAGAAAGGTAATTCACACTCGTCCAATCGGACGGGGATGACAAAGATCGTGCCTTCGGGCTTCTCCTCCAGATACTTCATTGCCCGTTTGTATTCCCGCTGGATGTACCCCTCCTTCGCCACAGACACAGACGAAAAGCACAACAGGATTGCGCCACTGGCATGCAGGGCTTTCTCGATCTCGAAATTCCAATCCTGCCCTGGTAACAGGCGGTCCAAATCCAGCCAGGGGTCGAAGCCATCCTCTTTCAATCGCTTCACCAACCGCTTTGCCGCGGCATTGTCCTCGCTTGCATGGCTGATAAAAATGAGCAGCGTTTTCTGTTCTGTTCCTGCCATAGGTACTACCTCCTTGCCTACCCTTCGATTTTCAAGCAATTTTACCCTTGAAACGTGGCGGGGAATAAGTGAACATAATTTGGCATTGTGCGACGGCATTCGCTGTTTCCATGATCCCTGCTACGGGTGGAAATCTGCCTGAAAACTCGAAAATTGATGTCGTATAATAAGCGGACAGTGGGGATAACCCCGCCAAAAGTCAGCATGAAGCCTTCTAGGAAGTCCTCCTCTTCTGAAAACAAAAACTTCTCCATCAACGGAGATGTGAAGGATAGCGCTGTCTTAACCATGATTGGAAGGATTACAGGATGACCTTGATTGGGCGTCTTATAAATCAGGGCAATCAAGCAAATCAGGTAAATCAAGTAAATCAAGGTTAAGACAAAGGAAATCAAGGTATGCAACACGAAGATTTGACCCGCCGCATAATCGCCGCCGCCATGAAAGTCCACTCCACGCTTGGCAACGGCTTTCAAGAAGTCATTTACCAACGCGCAATGGAGATTGAGTTTCCCTATCACAACCTCGCCTTTGAGCGTGAAAAGGAAATGTCCATTCACTATCGCGGACATGAAATCGGCACACGCAGGGTTGACTTCTTCGTTGAAAATTTAATTATGGTCGAACTCAAAGCCGTCATCCAATTGGAGGACGTTCATCTCGCCCAAGCCATGAACTACCTCGAAGCGTATAAAATGGAGATTGGTCTGTTGATCAATTTCGGCGCGAAGAGTTTACAATTCAAGAGAGTGCATAACAACAAACTCGACCATGATTTGAAGGATTAGAGGATTACCTTGAAAAAACGTCTTAACCATGATTTCAAGGATTACAGGATGACCTTGATTGGGAGTCTTGCCAATCAGGGTAAATCCATCATGGCAATCCTTCAATCAAGAAAATCAAGGTTAAGACCGCCTGTTGATGGAACACTTCGCTGAAATGTACGTGGAAACCCCAATCTCACAGGGAAACTAAAAAATTATGGCACATGATGAAGCATATTACCTAGCAGAAAAGAAAATCGAAGAAGCCCTGAAATCGGGTGAAACGGAACTCGATATAAGTAATGAATTGGGTGCGCCCGATAATTTGAGACTTACAGAACTGCCAGAGTCTATAGCAGAACTCACGCAGTTAGTATCGTTAGATATTTCTTACAACAAATTGACGGCGTTGCCTGAATGGCTAAGTAAACTTAGCAAATTACAGTCGCTGCGAATGCGTAGTAACCAATTGACTGAACTACCAGAATGGTTTGGCTTTTTTCCTCGTTTACGTTCACTATACTGTCCTCGCAACCAACTACAAGTATTCCCAGAATCTTTTGGAAATCTTACAAGATTATCTTTC
>DYRE01000408.1 GCA_020718965.1 Desulfomonile tiedjei | reverse complement strand
GCTGAAAGTCGACACTACAGTTATTCCGCAGTCATTGAGAATACGGTCGATCTCAAACCCGTCTCCGCCGATGTTATACTCACCGAGTAGGTTGATCTTGTATTTTCCTTCCTTGACGTTGTCATTCAGTCCAACCACGTTTTTGAAGATTCCATTGTTGGCAATGTGATGCCCCGCCGATTGGCTCACGCCCTTGTATCCTTCACAACTGAACCCAAAAATATTAATCCCTAACTTTTCTTTCATTTCCCGAGCTACCGAATGCACGTCATCGCCAATTAGACCCACAGGGCAAGTTGAAAAAATACTGATAGCCTTAGGCTTGAAAATATCATAGGCCTCCTGGATGGCGGCACGCAGCTTCTTTTCTCCACCGAAGACGATGTTTTCTTCCTGCATGTCCGTTGAAAAACAGTACGTCATGAAGTTGTCGTCTTCCGGCCCATCCGCACGGGTCTGGTTGCGACGTGTCAGCCAACTGTAAAAGCCGCAGCCGATTGGACCATGGGTGATATTTACTATGTCGCGGGTTGGGCCCATGATGACCCCCTTACACCCGGCGTATGTGCAGCCTCGCTGAGTTATTATTCCAGGAATTGTCCTGGTGTTGGCCCCTATTTCAGGCATTTCCTGTCCGTCGCAGACCTTGTTGACGACGATTTGTTTTGCACGTTTGCGAGCCACTTTAGTCGGATATTTTTTCAGCAGTTCCTGCTTGACTTCCTGCGGATCAATTTGTTCGGTTTCGAATGATATTTGGTCATTTAGCGCTTTCATTCTTTTCTCCTGGGAGAGGCCGGGTTTATATTTCGTCGAGGACTTTATCGCCCCCCTCGCCGGTACGGACACTAATCGAACCGACGACAGGCATTACGAATATTTTACCGTCCCCGGACTTACCTGTCTTGTTAACTGTGATGATGGTGTTCACCGCTTTACTCTTTAGCTTCTCCGGGACCACCATAAACAGCATCCGCTTGGGAATCAGCCTCTGACTGTGGCCCAGTTGAGCTATTGCTTCTTCGTAACCTTTCTCAGCGCCTTCGAGTAAACTGTAATCTACCAGTCCCTTGCCTCTGCCCAGGACATCCTTGGCCGTCATTGATGGAATTCCAGCGTCAGAAAGCGCCTTCTTGGTTTTGTTCATCATGTTAATGCGTATGATGGCCATGATCGCTTTCATATCTTTACCTCTTGAATTTCGCCGGAAGCTGATTCCTTTATGCCCGAACTAATCGTGTAGACTTCATCTACCTGGCTCACGAAAATCTTTCCGTCGCCGTAAGCGCCCTTATCGCCGGTTCGGGCGGCCCTTATGACCGTCTTGATAACGAAATCCTTCTCCGAGTCCGGAATTACGGTAAGGAGCATTTCTTTTGGAATTTCATCATAAGTAATTTCTCCGATCTTTATTCCACGCTGTTTTCCGCGACCAACAACCGATATTTTTGTCACTGCCGGAAATCCCGCTTCCATTAAGGCAGCCAGGACGTCATCTACTTTTGTGGGTCTAACTATGGATTTAATCATCAACATGTCCGTTACCTCTTTATTAACGCTTTTCAGAAATTTGTTTGACCTAGCCCGCAAGGCCATGCTTTATAAGCAGTTTTTCAAGATCATCCGTACTCATGGGTTGAGGAACAACATGCATCTCGTTCCCTTCGATTTTTTTGGCGAGAGTACGATATTCACCTGCCTGCGAATGGGACGGTTCGAATTCGATGACGGTTTTTCTGTTGATCTCAGCTCGCTGAACCATATTGTCTCTCGGGACAAAGTGGATCATTTGTGTGCCCAGTTGTTTGGCAAACGCTTCTATCATTTCCTGCTCGTTGTCTACATTTCGACTGTTGCAAATAACTCCTCCCAGGCGCACACCTCCACCTTCAGCAAATTTCACTATACCTTTACAGATGTTGTTGGCGGCGTACATGGCCATCATTTCACCTGACACCACAATGTAGATTTCCTTGGCCTTGCCCTCCCTGATTGGCATTGCAAAACCTCCACAAACTACATCTCCAAGGACGTCATAGAATGCGTAATCCAGGTTTTCCGTATAAGCTCC
>DYRE01000057.1 GCA_020718965.1 Desulfomonile tiedjei | reverse complement strand
CCTGCATTGGCGAATGCCCAACAGGAGCCCTAAAGATAATCCAAAGGGAGGCGGAAGACTTCGACGAAGACGCAGTAGAGAAAAGATTGAAAGCTTCAACACAAGAGGAGGTGAGACAGCCAAACATAATGGCCTGTGGGTGCCCTTCTTCTCAAATTCAAACATTTGCGCCGTCAGGTTGCTGTGATGAAGCCAATATACCAGCCTCTCACGAAACAACTCAATCCAGTCTTTCACACTGGCCGGTCCAATTGAGACTAGTGCCACCAACAGCCCCATTCTTGAGAGACGCTGACTTGCTTGTAGCTGCGGATTGTACGGGTTTCGCCTTCCCTGAACTGCATCGTGAACTGCTCAAGGGAAGGGTTCTTTTGATTGGTTGCCCAAAATTTGACGATACCAGGGAATTCGTTAGAAAGTTTGGAGAGATCTTCACGGCTTCATCAATCAAGAGCATTACCGTAGCGGTTATGGAGGTTCCTTGCTGCTCCGGTTTACCGGAAATAGTTAATATGGGGATGAAATTAGCAGGCAAGCAGATCCCCATGGAGAAAGTCGTTATAAGTAATCGAGGCGAGATTCTGCGTAGAGAAAAGCTAGCGGCCTGATACAGATTCGGGTCTAATCAGAAGCATCTGCAAACACTGGCATGACTGTGGCCCTATTCCGAGTGAATCGAGGCCGTAAAATCCTGGTTGAGGGTCATTGTCATGCCCCAACTTTTCCTATCCGTCCACCTACATGGCCTACCTCAATAGTCCACTCAAGAAATAATATTCAGATCATACCATTTTTATCTTGACCTTATTTCAATGTATTGATACCAGATTATCAATTATTAGATGTATTATTCTAATCAACTCATTATTAGAATTGCTATTTTACAACTATTATCGCTAAACAGTTCTGGCGTTCACGCCACAGATCACGATAAATTTTTCAGAGAGGGCGAATCATGAAGAGTCTTGTTTTTCTTATATCTATTATGATTCTCAGTTTGGGGAGTGTCGCACTGGCTTTCGAGCAACCATCCCAACTGGTGGATACAGTAATCATAGATAAAACAACCAGCAACCCAACACTGAACAAGTATGCTCTATCCACGAGGGACAGGATTCAAAGTGTTTGGACGACTCCCTTGAATCTGGTCACTGCAGACGCGTTAAAAGGAAAGGTGGCAGTGATGTATGAAATAGCTCGAGACGGGTCTCTGGCAAACGTAAGACTACTTCGTGGGTCAGGAAATTCGGAAATGGATAGATCTCTCATCAACGCAATAAGATCAGCCGCCCCATTCGCTGCCTTTCCTGCGCAAATTCCCGCCGGGAAAGTCTTGGTAAAAGCCAATTTCATCATTGCTGACCTACCCACCGTTCCCGTACTTAGAGTTGAACATCGGAGCAATCATCAGACTTCATCTGAATCGAATCAGATTGCTCCCCAAAAGAAATATATCTGGGGGATTCCTGCTGGAACCGCTTTGAGAAAAGATGTTTCCAGCCCTGAATTGGAGAACCTCAAGCAAATCTCGGGACCGGTCATAGAACCACCTCATTCAATGAAGTTCAAATGGGGAAGTGAAAAAGAAAAGTAGCAGGGAGAGCTTTAGCGCCTAAAAGACTACTGTTACATTTTACCCGCGATAATTAACACTGCGGCAAGTATGTTCATGAATCGTCTGGCGCAATAATCTACAATTTCCTAAGCCACATCTCGAGAGATGTGGCTTTTGCTTTCCCTTTCACAAATTCTGGTTATAGTTTTTCGGATTCGCTTCGATGTAAGTATCAGCGCAGGCAGAAAAACCAGATCTCCGAAAAGTCCTAATGTGATGGCGAAACACCCAAGCAGGCCAAAAAAGACTACTGGACGAAATGGCGAAACGGTAAGCGCCAGGAAACCCAGGATTACAACAACGGCCCATGACGCTATCTGCCTGGCCGTATACCGATATGTTCGAAAAACATTTTCTTCTACAGACAATTCGGGATTAAGCGTTATTTCCCTTTTTAACTGCGTAAGATAATGAATAGAGTTGTCTACGGCCAAACCAACCGCCACCGTTGCGGCAAACACCGTCACCATATCCAGAGATATTCCGAACCAACCCATCAGTCCGAATACCGCAGCAACGGGGGGAATGTTTGGAACTAGGCAAATCAACCCCAGGAGTACTGATCGTAACTGAATCATCATGAGCATCGTGATCAGTATGGCAGCAATGAAAATTGATTTGACCTGATCACGAATCAGCATTTCGGTTTGCGAAGAGACCAGAACCAGATCGCCTGTTACCGAGGCTTTCACCTCTGGCCCCATGATTTCATCGGCAGCCTTTTGAATTTCAGAAATTGTGGCGCCAATTGGGTGATTTGGATCATTCTTGATCATAATTGATATGCGGGCCTTGTCGAAATTATCGTTAACATATCTTCCCGTAATCTTCTTTCCGCCCTCACTCAGAGATGTCATGAAAAGAAGTTGCGGGATAAGGTTGGCATCCGAATAAATATCTCCCGATGTGTCCGACTTCCCTGCGGCCACTTGGTTCAAATAACTCAGGACACTGGTATACGAATCTGTGATCATGACATCTGGCAGGATTTTTATACGTGTCTCCATGTCACTGATCTTTTTCCAAATCTCAGCTTTCTTAAAGGTTCCGGGCTCTGATTCTAGAAAAAGCTCAAGTGCTTGCGCTGGTGAAAGATTATTCTGAACAAACCGAATATCCTGAATGGTTTTTGTGGATTCATCCAACATCCTGAAAATCTGTGCGTCACTTTCAATTCTTGGCGCCCCTGCAAGCAGAAAAACGGTTAACCCAACAGAAAAAACAACAATGGCTCTAGATCTTCTTGAAATAAACCATTCAATATTCTTAAGAAAGTTTTCCAGCCAGTCGATAAGCACGTCACTCGATTCAGACTGGTTCAAGGTTTTCATCACCGAGAAAAAAGCTGGAGTCAGGATGATTGCTAAGCCGTAAGCAATCAAGACTCCGAAGGACATTATGAACCCTAATTCTCTAACCATGGGAACGGAACTTATCATCAGAGTCCCAAATCCCACTGAGGTCGTCGCCACACAAATGAAACAGGGCCTGGCAAGCCATCTTACCGCTTTTTTCAGTGCTTTGATTTTGTCTTGGGTAATCTTATGGAATTGGTGATATCGGACCACCATGTGTATAACTATCTCAATTGTTGTTATTGGTACAAACCCGAAGGCAAGGGCCGTGGTTGAGTTCAAAGGTATGCCCATGACCACCATCAGACCGAGTACCCACAGCACACACAATCCCAGGATGAAATTAGTCACCAACGTGACCCTAAAGCTCTTGAAAATGTAAATGGAAACTATCGTTCCAATCAGCATACAAAGGGCTCCAAATACAACTCCAGTCTGAATGCTGTATCTAACTATGGCCTTTCGGATGAACGGAGGACCGACAATCCTGTATTCCTGAGCGGTGTCGCTTCCCTTAAGATCCTGATCCACCGACTGAACTATTTTGTTGTAAACAGAATCATCATACTTGTATTTTTCTTCCACTCTTATAGCGACCCCAAAGGTCTTGAGATCAGAAGATATGAGGAGATTCATCATAGGCAGGGACTGACGCAAATTCTCAATAAAACTTGTGTCAACTGGACTAAGCTTACCTTTAACACTCTCAAATAATGGAAGGTTTCCGAATGATCCGTTCCGCTCCTGAAAAACACGAAGATTTGATAGACTTATAACCTCGGAAACTCCATCAATTGTCTCCAGTTTCCTCGTTAGGCTGTTGATCATGTCCAGGGTTTTCGAATCAGAAATTCCAAGATGAGTTTTTACAACAACCAGGGTAAACTCCTCGTTGCCAAAGGCCTCCACGAACTCCTGGTATTTTTCATAGTCCCTGGACGTTGTATCTACGCCAGTCTTTAGCGATGGGTCTGTCTCGAGTTGAAAAGCGTAGTATCCCAAAACAATGGATATGATGGCAATTACTGATATGAGAAATCTCCGATAATCAATTATCAAGTCGAGAAAGCTCGGGTTGGACAGATCGAGTTTATCAGCGGGATTGTTCACAACTAATTGGTATCCTTGTCGATGTTTGGATCGCTAGCCTAAGGTATATTAAACAATAATTCACATTCTATTGGAAATCGGCTGGCTCGTCAAATTCAACCCCCCGAGGTTTTTTAAGGTATTGGCTCTTGCGTTCCCAGATGAGTTGCATTATTCAATTTTAAACTGATTTTTAATTGTTCGGGATTTGCATCACTGATTCTACCTGGATTGCTGGAACAGAAATTACATGAATATTGAACCTCTTGTCATTGTAACCAAGATTGTGGCAGTTAGAGAGACTATTGCCAGATCAGTAAGAAGTATTGCTCCGATTGCCCGTCAAACGCTCCAGCTTTCTGGAAATCATAGCCCTACAGCGATTCTTCACACCGTCTCAGGTTTTTATCCCATAGTAATGTCATACGATAATCCGGATCAAAAAAAGGCGGTTGTGGAGTATGTAAAAAAGGAGGCGCTGGAGAAAGACGCCTATGCAGTTACAACTGTTACTAATTCCATCATTATCGACTGTAGGTCAGGCGCTCAAGAAGAGGCGCTCGTGTTGGCGACTGCGATACAGGGAGGTCAACCTTATGTCGTGATGCAAAAGTATGACAGGACTGGGAACATATATTCGTTCCACGAAATGATAGAGGGCGAGGAAGCCGTGGTCGCCGGTCAGATGTTAATTTTTCCTGAATGGGAAGGGTAACGTGACATTAATTTGTCATCTTTTTTGAGGTTACAAGCTTGAATTAGCGTTAATTTCCCTGGTGTCGATTAAGGGCGCCGCCCCCCGGAATAATCCATTGGTCAATGATTACCTGGAATGGCTTAAAGAAAACGCTGGCACGAATTGGGAAGTAGTTCATCACGAAGTTCTACCCGCGAAAGCCCCTATTTTCAGAAACCCTCCCGGATACCTTCATTTCTCCGTAAAAAAGCTTCTAGATTCCATAGGAATAGAATCATTGTATTGCCACCAGGTTGAAGCCATTGGAAAAGCGCTTCGCAAACAGAACGTAGCCCTATCAACCAGCACCTCCAGTGGCAAAACCCTGTGCTATCAAATTCCTGCGCTTGATCGACTTGTCCGTGAGCCAGATTCCCATGTGCTGATGTTGTTCCCTCTGAAGGCGCTGGAGAGGGATCAACTGGATTCGTTCCTGAATCTCTCTGAAAAAATGGGAATTAGCGCAGCGGTCTATGACGGAGACACTTCTGAGTCCGATCGTAAAAGGATTCGAGCTAGGCCCCCCAGAGTTATCATTACAAATCCGGATATGCTCCACCTTGGTTTGCTGGCTTTTCATGACTCATGGAGACATTTCTTCAGGAAGCTTTCCCTCATAGTTCTGGATGAAGTTCATACCTACAAGGGCATCTTCGGGAGTCACGTTGCTCAGGTTTTACTGAGACTAAAAAGGATATGCGCTTCGTACGGCAATCAGCCGACGTTTGTTTCCTGTTCAGCTACTATAGGCAATCCCGGGCAGTTCGTTTCCACCTTGATAGGGGATGAGGTTGCCGTTGTGGACAAATCCGGCGCTCCGGCGCCTGAAAGACACTTTGTATTCATAAATCCTGTCTTGAGTCCTTATACTGTAGCCTCATCGCTTTTTGTGAAGGCTGTGGAATCCGGGCTCAAAACGATAGTATTCACGAGGGCTCGGAAGATAACAGAACTCATAACTTTGTGGGCGCTAAATGAAGCTCCGCACCTGAGACGTAGAATAAGTTCATACAGAGCAGGGTTCTTGCCTGAAGAGCGGCGCGAAATTGAATCAAGGCTATTTTCAGGGCAACTTGATGGAGTAATCTCTACGTCAGCCCTGGAAATGGGTATTGATGTGGGTGGGCTGGATCTTTGCATTCTCGTTGGATATCCAGGCACGATTGTAAACACATGGCAAAGAGGTGGACGCGTAGGGAGGCAGGGACGCCCCAGTGGAATTGTCTTGGTGGCCGGCCAGGATGCGCTTGACCAATATTTTGTTCGTAATCCGTCTGATTTTTTTGCTCGCCGATGCGAACACGCCACATTGGATCCGCTAAACGTCGAGGTTCTGAAGAAGCATATTCCATGCGCCGCGGCGGAGATCCCCATAGCGCCTTCCGAGCCCTGGCTTAGACCAGCGGAAGTTAAGAGAGCCGTGGACATCCTGATGGATGCGGGGATTATTTATCTATCTCCAGATAATACATTGATTTCTGTCAATCCACGTCCACACAGGGATGTCGATCTCAGAAATATTGGGAATTCTTATTCCATATTTCTTGAGGAAGGCGCTAACCCCATCGGCGCCACTTCAGGCGCAAGAACGTTTCATGAATGTCATGAAGGGGCAGTTTATCTCCATAGAACAAAACAATATGTGGTTACAAGACTTGACATGGGGAGAAGAAATGTTTTTGTTAGGCCCTCTACCGCAAGTTACTTCACTAGATCAAGGTCTGAGAAAGATACTAAAATACTTGGGGCGCCGATGCGGTCACGCACCTTCTCCGGTTTTGTCGCTCGAGAAGCCAGACTAAGAGTTACAGAGGTCGTAACCGCTTATGAAAAACGTCGAACGAGAGGCCAGGAGCTCATTGGTGTCCTAAATCTTGATTTGCCTCCGCTTATGTTTGAAACGGTTGGATTGTGGATTGAAATTTCTAACGAGGTCAAAGAGGCCATAGACTCATCAGGCCTTCATTTCATGGGAGGCATACATGCGTTGGAACACGCTGCGATCTCTATGTTTCCTCTGTTTGCTCTTTGTGAACGCGACGACATAGGTGGCATTAGTTGTCCTGAGCACGAACAGGTTTGCAGGGCCGCAGTATTTATTTATGATGGCCATCCTGGAGGGGTTGGGCTCTCGAGCAAAGTTTTCGACGTTCTTGAAGAACTTTTACGGACAACCTTGGACATGGTAAAAGGTTGCCAGTGCGAAACAGGATGTCCTTCCTGCATTCATTCTCCGAAATGTGGATCGGGCAATAAGCCGCTAGACAAAAAGGCGTGTGAAACAATCCTGGAGTATCTGCTAAATCCGGAACTGTTAAAGAGAACCCGTAAACCGGTTGGACCCACGTTATCATCCAATCATGACAAGAGGTCGAATATCCGTAATGAAACGTTCGTTGAGGTTTCAAGCGGTGAACTCGGCAACTCAATTGAGGAATTAGCCATGAATATCGAGAAAAAACCATCTCCGGAAATTGTCTTCTTCGATCTGGAAACCCAAAAATTGGCCGATGACGTGGGTGGATGGAGAAATATATCCAAGATGATGCTGTCTGTGGCGGTTACATATTCCGAGGCTGGTGGATTCCAAAGCTTTAATGAAGAGTCGGTTGGAGAATTGGTTGAGACTCTATCCAGGGCTGATCTAATTGTAGGATTCAATCAGGTAAAATTCGATTACGAAGTACTAAGCGCATATACTAGCGAGAACCTTAGAAAGTACCGGAATCTTGATATGCTGATTGAGATACAAAAATTGATAGGGCATCGGTTAAGTCTTGACCACCTGGCGCAGTTCACTCTTGGCCGTAAAAAAAGTGGAAGTGGAGTAGACGCGCCTCGATGGTTTCGTCAGGGCCGTCTCGATTTACTTCAGAAATACTGTACAGACGACGTAATCATTACAAGAGACCTTTACAATTTTGCTGTCGAAAATGGTTTTGTGAAATATAAACGCAGGGACGGCCAAACCGTTAAGATTCCAGTGAAATGGGGTTTTTCAGAAGCTAGCGGTATTTGACACCAATGAATATTATGAACCCGGCTGATAATTTGATGTAACCCCTATACTCCCAAAAAGGATTGTCATGCCTATGGATAAAACAGATTTTACGGAACGATCATGAATTTCAGATGCGCCAATAGATCATCGATCGAGCCACGGTATGTTTTACGTACGTTACGAATTAGTGCGTTACGAATTAGATGACTTATAATCCCTTTTCAACTAAGATTTACTCTCAAGTTGAATCATCTATGTTTTGGCGCACGGACGTGGTTGGTCAAATTGTTCCGATCCATCCTAAGAAATTGCAGTTCATTTCGACTTGCTCTGCCGGCATTTATCTGTCTGGAACTGATCGGATTCCTGATAATTTACTCCGATTATACACGCAGGGTGTCGAGGCTGGAAAGGACCGAAATCCAGAATCTGCGCAATCAATATTTTGCAACCCTGAATTCATACAGTCTACTAACTAATACAATTTTCCAGGAAGTTATTGACAGACCAGAAGTATTGGCGCTGCTTAAAGAAGCCAATTCATCGAATAATTCACAAATTCTCTCGTTAAATCGGGGAAAACTCTTCGCCAAACTGGGAGACACTTATCAAAGACTTCTTGACAAGGGTTTTAGACAGTTCCAGTTTCATCTGCCCAATGGAATTAGTTTTCTCAGATTCCACATGCCATCAAAATTTGGCGATAACCTTTTCGAAACTAGAGCATCGCTTAGAATTGTAAACACAAAAAAAACGAGGGTTGAAGGATTCGAGGTGGGGCGAGTACACTCTGGGTTTAGATTTGTTTTTCCTCTTACCTACGAAGGTCTCCATCTGGGAAGCGCGGAGTTAGGAGTTTCTTTCGACGCATTGAGAGATTCTCTGGAAAAACTTTATGCGCCTCAGGTTTTTGCTCTCATGATAAAGAAGGAAAAGATCCAGTACACTGTATTTTCAGAGGAGAAAGAGAAATATCGACTCACTGAATTAAGTGATGATTATGTATATGAATCGATCAACGGAGACAGTTTTCTCAGATATAAAGATTCACGCCTCGATGATTTGCTGAGAATACTGATCATTGGGCAGGTCAACAAGGCCGCAAGACCTCAATTTGATAGGGGGGATCCATTCTGCATAGAGGTATCAGTTGAGGGAAAGGATTACGTGGTGACCTTTCTTCCTATTATTAGCATAGGAGGAAACCACTCAGGATATCTGTTTTCTCTGGTAGAAGACTCGTCTTTCTCAAACCGTTGGAACGATTTTCTGATAAAAGTTGGAGGTTTTACTGCCTATTTAGCGGTGTTTTTCGCGCTAATCTTTGTTAGTGAACGTAGCCGTAAAAAGTTAGCAGATCAAAACAGACAGATCGAAGCTCAAAGCTTGAGGCTCCAAAATATAACGTCCAATATGGGGGACGCTCTTTATGTGATTGATAGGTCCGGACTGATAACGTTTGTAAACCCGGCGGCGGAAACTCTTCTAGGTTCGTCTGCAATAGTATTATTGGGCCAACCGGCGGAACGTTTTTTCAGATTCGAGTTGAATATGGATTCCGGTCCTGAAATAGTTCAGAATCCGCCTCTGAGAGCCATTGAACGCGGTGAAAAAATCTCTGAAGAGTCAAATTTGAGGATACTGGCAACCGACACTCTGGTGCAGGTTTCGTTTTCCACAGCGCCAATTGTAGAATCAGGGATGATAACTGGAGCCGTTACTGTCGTAGATGATATCAGCGAAAAAAAGAAAACCGAGATTGAACTAAAAAGAAGTGAAATTCGCCTCAGGTCGGTTGTTGACAATGCCATGGACGGTATAATCACTGTTGATATGTCGGGCAATGTAGAAACATTTAATCCGGCCGCAGTTGAAATGTTCGGATTTTCCAATGAGGAGATTGCAGGGAAAAGCGCAAGCACACTGATGCCGGAGCCATACGCGTCCGGCTTTGATTCCTTTGTGAAAAAGGCCCTTCGTCAGCAGTCAGAAAAGCCATTTTCTCAAAAAACTGAAGTGGTTGCAAAAAGAAAGAATTCGAGCACATTTCCTGTTGAACTGTCAATCAGCGAAATCAGTATGGGCCCTCAGAAAATGCTCCTTGGCATAGTTAGAGATATAAGTGACAGGAAAAGATTTGAGCAGGAGCTTATTGACGCCAGAGAGAAAGCCGAACAGGCTTCGAAAGCCAAGAGTGAATTTCTGGCCAACATGAGTCACGAAATACGCACCCCTATGAACGGTATATTAGGGATGACCCAACTTGCGCTTGATACTGATTTGAACCAGGAACAACGGGATTATCTGAACACTGTCAAGTCATCATCAGATCTTCTGTTGAAACTAATTAACGATATACTGGATTTTTCAAAAATCGAAGC
>DYRE01000407.1 GCA_020718965.1 Desulfomonile tiedjei | reverse complement strand
GGCGCCGGATCTTAGATGGGCCATAGCTGAAAAGTTTGGACTAACTTCGGATCAGATAATTTTGGGAAACGGATCCGACGAGATCATGCAGATGCTGGCCCATGTGTTTGTTGGGCCGGGTGTCGAAGTCATAATGCCCGAGAAGGCCTTTTCAATGTATAAGATCGTTACCAGGCTTTTCGGGGGAACTTCACGGATGATTCCGTTAAAAGATTTCGGCCCCGACCTAGATGCAATGGGCCGTTCCATAAACTCTGAAACCAGACTACTCTTTGTTTCGAATCCTCACAGTCCGACCGGCGTAACATTTGACAGATCGAATTTCGAAAAATTACTTGAACTGGTGGACAACACCAATGTTCTGATAATTTTGGACGAGGCCTACCGGGAGTATTGCAACGCGTCGGACTGTGTGAATGGTATGGACTACTTGAGCCAGACGGATCACCTGATTGTATTGAGGACCTTTTCAAAAATATATGGTCTCGCTGGTTTGAGGGTGGGATATGGAGTTTGCTCAAAATGGCTTACTCAACTTCTGGGTCGGGTCAAGCCTCCATTTAACGTAAATCTTCTGGCTCAGATGGCGGCTATAGCGGCTATCTCCGATGACGAGCATGTTAAGAGATCCTACGAACTAAACCTGCTCGGAAGAAAGTTCATTTGCGATGGGCTTCGTGGACTCGGGTTTGACCCTATAGATTCTCAGGCCAATTTCGTGGCTTTCCGACCGACTTGCGACGCTGGAAGTCTTTATTCAGCGCTATTGAAAGAAGGCATAATCGTACGCCATCTCAAAAGCTTCGGGCTTCCAGATTATATTAGGGTTACGGTTGGACTGGCTGATCAGAACAGGAAGTTCATGGAAGTTACAAAAAGAGTCATGCGGTTGATTTAGTTCGTGATTGAGCCGAAATTCGGCATTGTGCATTAGGTAACATCTCTTAGTAATCTTGCTATCATTGATTCAAGGAGAAAAATGGCGAAGGCCAGAACGTTTTTTGTCGTAACAATAGATGGTCCAGCCGGCGCAGGAAAGACCACCATAGCAAAAAATCTGGCGCAGCGACTAGGTTTTTGCATGCTGGACAGCGGCGCTTTGTACAGGGCGCTAGCTTTGGCTCTTCTGAGGGCAGGTGTCCGGCCTGAAGACCAATTCATCCGTGACGGACTTCTGGAATCGACCAGAATATCTGTTGAACCGGATATAGGCGGTATGAGAATCATGCTTGAAGGCGAGGATGTGAGTTCGCACATCAGGTCTGAGGAAGTTGGTAACGCCGCTTCCAGGTTTTCCGCAAAACCCGAGGTTAGGAGAGCTCTTCTGGATATTCAGCGAGGGGTAGCTGAGAAATGTGACATTGTAGCTGAAGGTAGGGACATGGGAGCAGTGGTGTTTCCATTCGCTCAAGCAAAATTTTTTCTTACCGCCGACGCGGAAGAAAGGGCTAAACGCAGATATTCGGAACTCACGAAAAAAGGGCAAAAACCCTTTTACGCTCAAGTGCTTTCAGATATGATGGCTAGGGACCGAAGGGATGAATCAAGGGATTTGGCCCCCATGATTCCTGCCGACGACGCCACAATAATTGACACTACAACCTTGACACCTCGCGACGTCACAGAGAGAATCCTGGAGAGAATAGGCTTCATAATTTGAGCGAATATCAGATTGTCGTAACTGAAAAAAGTTTGCTCCGCTCGAAGTTTCTCTTGTAACAAATTTGTACATCGGATATATATATACGATTAATCAGCTTAGTTGAAATACCGACGGCCGACAAAAGAGTCTGGGGGTGTTTACTGGATGGAAAATTTGGAAACCCAATCTATTGACAACTTGACTAACGAAGAAGAAGGGCAGGATACCACTAAAGAAGAAAATTTTGCTGAACTTGTCGAAAGCAGTTTTCACAAGGCCCAGGAAGGCCAGATCGTTACGGGTGTAGTAGTTCAGATTACCCCGGAATACGTGATGGTTGACGTGGGCTCCAAGTCCGAAGGACAAATCCCTGTCGATCAATTTCTGGACGATGACGGCAAGCCTACAGTAGCAGTAGGAGACGATGTAGAGGTTTTT
>DYRE01000056.1:8217-10217 GCA_020718965.1 Desulfomonile tiedjei | reverse complement strand
CCTATTTTCAGTTTTGTAAGCAAATCAGAAGACATATTATTGAATGTCCATGTATGTTGGATAAAAAACGTTGCAGAGATTCACAGGTTTATTTCCATCCCCCGGTTCAAAAGATATAGACTGGAGACCCTCATTGTATAACAATGTATTGATTCTCAATGATTCTTACTCGTGATACACACTTTAACCAATTATTCCTTAAAAGGAACCTGTTATGGCCATGTGGTCAAAAATTCCGTATATATTTCGTTTCTTGTTCGCAGTGGCAACCCTCACAATCGCTACCGGCATTCTTGCGGTTCCGATCATTCTAGCGAGCCTGCTGACTTCTTCCGGCGTTCCAGCTTATGTCATGATGAGGTGGTGGGCATGGCTCGTATCGACCTCAATGGGCTTCAGGTATTCGCTCCAGGGGGCGGAGAATGTTGAGCCTGGACAATCATACATTGTCACTCCAAATCATCAGGGCAATGCCGACATCCTGGCCCTGGTTTTGAATCTTCCTGTCCGTTTTCGCTGGGTCATTAAAAAAGAGCTTCTGCGAATCCCGATCTTTGGATGGGCCCTTGGAGCAACAGGGGCAATAGCTTTAGATAGATCGAACAGGGAAGCTTCAATACAAAGCCTTCAAAAGGCCAGGCATAAACTTTCAAACGGCTGGTGCATGCTTATCTATCCTGAAGGCACCAGAACCCCCGACGGAAAGCTTCTCCCATTTAAAAAAGGACCGTTCATGGTAGCCGTTCAAACCGGGCTTCCCATCTTGCCGGTTACCACGAATGGAGCATTCCGCATCCTGCCTAAAAAGAAAATCGCATTTCGCCCGGGACACATGATTGTCACCATCGCAAAACCCATAATAACAGAGGGCTTGACCGAAAATGACGTGCCTATGCTTATGGAACAGACGCGAAAAGCCATCGAATCGAACCTTGACACCGATTACAACCCTTTCAAAGACTGATTCAATGTCTACGGCCATTACACCAGGTTTTCCCTTATGGAGCGCTTGTCAACCATCAATTTCGAGTTCTTCGAGCGGTTCCCTCCCATGTTTACGAACAAAGCTTTCCTGGGCCACCTTGTAAGCCTGGTCGGCGCCTTCCACGTTTCGAGATTCCAGCAGCGCGCTATCCAGCGCCTTCTTCGCCTTATCCAGCCTTAGGGCGTCTCCATCCCGAGCAGTTTGATCCACCCATTCAAGAGCTTTCAGGATTTCTGATTTGTTCATTTCTTTACCCCTTTTTGGTATATATTTAAAATTATCCTAACTAAAATCATAGGCGCCCTTCTTTGCCAAAAGACCTATTCCTCCTTGATCGAAGCCGCTGACGAGGCTCTTACAAGCTTGAAAGTAGGATATAGTGACGAAAGGAAACAGGCTGCGAGAGTCAACCCCAATGTTTCAACAAAAATCCACCTGTTGACGCTTATATCTATAGTCCATCCGAACGACCTGTAATTTATTGCGTAGACTATAATGTAAGTGAGTAAAAGACCACATACTGAGGCTATCAGGAAAGCGGCAAAACCCATAATAAGCCCCTGATAGATGTTCATCCTGCCGATCTCCCGTGGAGTCAACCCCAGATAGCCCAGGACCCGAATTTCTCTCGAACGTTCAAGCAATATCGCCATCATCGCTGTTGCGACCCCTAGCAGGGCTACGAGTAACGAAACTCCTTTCAAGGTAGCTGTTGGAGCGAACGTCTTGTCAAAAATCGATAGAACACGCTCTCTCATCTCATGGTTGGAAACAATAGTTCTTTCCAGACCTTTAAAAAGGGCCGCCACAGATTTTCTCACGTCTTCAATAGAAGCTCCAGGTTTTAGAAATAAGGCTAGGGACTGAACTCTGTCATCTTTCCAAATGTTTATATAAGAACTGCGGTCCATCTGTATCGTCCCCTGGTCTGATGAATAGTCTCTGGTTATAGCGACAACAGGGAAATTTCTGGGTCCGTCCGGGGAATCCAGGGTCAGAGAATCACCAATCTTAA
>DYRE01000056.1:0-8117 GCA_020718965.1 Desulfomonile tiedjei | reverse complement strand
GGGAAATTTCTGGGTCCGTCCGGGGAATCCAGGGTCAGAGAATCACCAATCTTAAGATTAAATTTGAAAGCAAGAGGCTCGGAAATAAACACGCCACCGCGTTTTAGTCCACTCCAGGCTTTGTGGCTTTCGTCTCCATCTACAAATTTAAACTTCGCCATTTTTTCGAGTATCTCAGGCTCGATAACCCTCAATTTGACTGGGCGTCCCTGCAGGTACACATCCAGCGCCAGATATCTCTCTACGGAATCCAGCCTTGGGTCACTTTCCATCTTTTTTATGAGGGCTTCCGGGAGAGGATGGTCCCATTTGGTTGTATCCGGAGATATGTATAAATCTCCTTTAAGAGCCCCTTCGAGCCAGGAATATACGGAGGTCCTGAAACTAAAAATCATTGTGTCCACGCCTATCGTCATCGAAAGAGCCACTGCAAGGGCGGCGACAGCTATGCTGGTGCGGCTGAGTGACGCTCCTATGTTGCGAGAGGCGAGGAATGCGTCGAGCAAACTGTGAGATCTTTTGAAAATAATTCCCAGATAGTAGGTGAAAGGACTCAACAGTCCTGGCGTGAAAAATGCGAATGCTGTAGTCATACCGAAGGCTGCGGCAAATCCCCAGAAAATGGAATTCCTTGAAGCCCACGCGGCTAAACAGGAAAAAATAAAAAAAGCCGCTCCCCCCATAAAAAGGTAGCCTCTCACGCTCCTTGCCCTGTCTTCTATGCTCTGTCTCTTCAAACCCAGGACTGGTGGAGTGACAGCAACCTCGAGAGCCGGGAGAGTAACACCCACTGCAGTGGCCAAAAACCCTACACCTACCCCGATCCCAAGAATTCTTAATGACAGGCCGACCGTTAAATTGTTCACCAGAAAGTATAGTTGACTAATTGTCGATGAAACCTTGCCCACACTGTAAGCCGCAATTGAGTATCCGAATATTACCCCGACGAGACTTCCAATTCCGCCAAGGACAACTGATTCAATCATGAAGGCAAGGACAAGGCTGCGACTGTCACAACCAAGCGTCAGCAATAACGACATGTCCTGTCGTCTTGACAGAACAGAAAACATGGAAAAATTGTATATCAGAAATACACCTACAAATAAGGCTATCAGACTCATTGCGGCCAGATTGAGCTGAAACGAATAGAGCATGGCCGTTAGTGTAGATTTTCTTGAGTTTGCGTCAGTAACCTTAAAACCGGGCGGCAAATTTGGTAACGCATCGCCGACCGGCCCTTCAACTATCAGGTCGATTCGATCAAGTCTGCCGATACGACCAAACAACTCCTGCGCCGCAGAAATGTCCATGACGGCCAGATTTTCACCAAGCCCTCCTTCTGAATCTTCAGTCAATGGTCCCAGAATCCGAATCTTTTTCTCCAGCCCAGCGTCAAGAACGGTAAGCAATTCACCTACCTTGAGGTTGTAGCGTTTAATCAGATCGCTTGACAAAAAAGCGCCAGGTGGATCGCCTCTAAAAAAAACAGCGAAATCATCTTTACCCGACAATTGTGGGGTCCAACCGCGGAAAGGGGCATCCAGAAAAGGATCTACTCCAAGGAAGCGAATCGGATCTGAGTCTGTTTCCAGCGTGTTGGCTATAACGTCCACAACTGGACTTGCGGCTTTAACTTTCCTGTTAGTCCAGATCTCCTGAAAATGCTTTTCGTCGATTCTGCCAAAACTTGAGATGATTGAATTCGTGGCTCGACCTGAGAGAAAATCCACTGATGACTCAAAAGATGAGAGGGCGGAATCATTGATCAATTCTACAGCGACAACAATCCCCACACCCAGAGAAATGCCCATAAGGCATAACAGGGCTAAAAGTGTATGCCTTTTGTAATATTTGAAGTTAAATTTCAAAAGTGTTCGAATTGTCATGTATTAGGTTTATAAAAAACCTGGCTCCCCAGGATCGTATCGATTCAGCGAAACAGAATCCCGCGTCTCCCGGCTCAACAATCAGTTACTATAATGCTCTTCCATCAACATTCCAGATTTGAGCCGGTAACGCCTCGGAGCCATCCATAGAGCGTCAGGGCTGTGAGTCACCATAATCAGAGTGGCGTCCGATTCACGACATGTTTTGTCTATCAAATTTAAAATTCCGTTGCCCGTTTCCTGGTCCAGGTTTCCTGTGGGTTCATCAGCCAGTATCACTCTCGGCCTCTTGACCAGAGCCCTTGCAATGGCCACCCTCTGCTGCTCACCCCCTGAGAGCGCCTCGGGAAATTTCTTCCAGTAACCGTCCAAGCCCGTTTCGGTTAAAAGTTCATGAGCCCTGGAGTAATCTCTAATTCCGAGAAGATCCAGAGGAAGGGTAACATTCTCGCCAACTGTAAGAGTAGGAAACAAATTGAAAGACTGAAAGATGAAACCAACTTCCTTTCGTCTAAAATACGCCATATCCTGGCTAGTCATCCTGGTAATATCTCGCCCGTCGAAAAATACCCTACCTTCGGTTGGAGAGTCCACGCCCCCGACGATGTTTAAAAACGTGCTTTTACCCGACCCACTTTTCCCGAGCAATATAACCCGATCACCCTGAAACAGCTCCAGGCTAACGCCCGCAAGTGGAAAGATTTCACATGCGGGGCCACTGGAATAGCATTTTTTTACGTCGACGAGTTTTATCAGAGGATCCATTTGCATTTGTCCAGGAGACTATCTGGAGTTTTTTTTCTGATTCAGAGTCTTCGAGTTGTCATTCGTTCCGTAAATCCTTTTCAGGCGTTTCTCAAAATTCTCACTCCTCTTTTTGCGAAATACCATGTAATCGGACTCGGCCGGTAGTTTGTTGTCGTTTAACATCAACCACAAATTTGTTACTGTTACCTGCTCGAGGACAAACCCAAGCCTCATGCATATTAGCTCGCCCTCCGAAAGTTCTCCCATTGCCTCGTCCAGTTGTTTCGCAGTTGGCTCACACTGCCTGTAAACTGCGTCCCTGAATGATGGATCACGCATCAACTCCATCGGGTGCTTCCTTCTCTGGTCCGCCACATGTTTGGCCGCCTGAATTACCTGGAGGAAATCACGTTTCATCAACGGTATGCCGTAGGAAATTATCTTGTCGGCTGCAGGCCGTAACCCCAAGATCTTCTTTTTCTCCGCCGAGGAGAAGGCTATTGAATAAGGTAAAGAATCTATATTCTTCTGAGCGTCCTGTAGCTTGTGAACTTGTTCTTCGAGAAACAGCAAGTTTTTTAGTGGTCCACGTTCAGCCTGTTTTATGAAAAAAACCAGCGACGGGTGGCGGTCAAGAAGTTTGTCGGTAACGTTTCGATTGACCTCTTCCAGTTCATATTTGAGAAAAGCCTCAATGATTGCCCTGTTGCCTTCCTGAACTATTTCCCGAGCTACAACGGCGTTGGTTGGTTCGGCGCACCTAGCCGAACGGGGAAAACAATGGTCAATCATGAAAGCGCCCAGAATTGCCAAAAGAATCAGCGTTGAATACTTGCCCAGCCTCATGGAGATCAATCCTGTGTGTTTTTGAACGCCTGGATCCGCTTACCGATCCACGCTGTGAGTTGTCCAAATCCTTCACCTGTTTTTGCCGACACGGGGAACATCTCTATCGAGGGATTCATTGCCTTGACGGTTTTCTGGAACAGTTCCATGTCAAAGTCCGTGTACGGGGCTAAATCTACCTTGTTGATAAGCAATGCCTGGGATTCCGTGAACATCAACGGGTACTTCAGCGGTTTGTCATGTCCTTCAGGAACAGAGAGAATCATGACTTTCAGGTTTTCCCCGAGATTGAATTCCGCAGGACAAACCAGATTGCCCACGTTTTCTATTATGATAAGGTCCTTGCCCTCTATTCCAAGACCCGAACAAGCGGCCGTAATCATGTTCGCGTCGAGGTGGCATGCTCCATCCGTGTTTATTTGAACGACGTCGATATTTTTTTCCTGAATTTTCCTGGAATCCACGTCAGAAGCTATGTCGCCTTCTATGACGCCAATTTTGAATTTTTCAGACAGGTCCTCAATCAACCTTAGAATTGTGGATGTTTTCCCCGCTCCTGGAGCCGCCATAAGATTTATTACAAATGTTTTATTGGTTTCAAACGCTTTCCGTAGATTCAAAGCTAAAGATTCATTGACTCCCAGAATATCTTTGTTAACGTTAATTGTCTTTACGGACATTATTTTCTCCTTGTGTCGCTCCGTTTCCTTTTTTTTGGCCTTTCAATCGCCCTGACTGTCTGTAGAAGGTCTTTCTGTTTGAGATATTCTACATAAGCGCAACTCTTGGGCATCCAGTTTATTTGACGAATGAAATCTTCTGTCAATTTTATGCAGTCTGGTTCAATCTCATGGCGCCTGTCATAAATCTTGCACATTCTGGTTTTAGTGTCCAGATGCTCACATGGCACATCGGTGTAAATGATCTGCCCATTGCCGATGTCTATTTTTTCATAGCAGCATTTTGCGCATTTTCGGCATATCTTTTCCCATTCCTCTTCACTCAATTTGTCTCTTTCAAGTAATGAATCATTCATTTTACATCGCTCTTAGCATTATATCGGTTTTTGTGGAGCAGGGCAGTTTGTTGACTGCCAGGAATTAAGAAACCAATTTCTTATTATGGAAGCTTTATAAGAAAATGGCTATACTATATACGTGGAGATTATAACGATTTTAGAGTATTCAATTTTTCACTCACACATTGTTTCATGTGGCCAAGAACCACCCTTTATAGCGAAGCAATTAGTAGAGTCTGAAGGCTAGTATGGGCATAAACAACTCTGATCATGCGTCGCCCTCATCTGCTCCACTGGAGCGCAAGAAGATCCTGGAGGCGGAACTCGCCCGGTATGTTCGGCTTTTGACTGAACATGGCAACCCTGAGAAGGTCATTCTTTTTGGCACGCTGGCAACTGGACCTGTTCATGAATGGTCGGACATTGACATGGTTGTAGTGGAACAGACTGAATTGTCTTTTTTCCAAAGACTGCGGAGGATTAGGCGGTTGCTCCAGCCCAAGGTCGGGATAGATGTAATGGTTTATACGCCAGAGGAATTCAACCAGTTGTCCGCTGAACGCCTTTTTTTCAAAGATGAAATCATAGCGAAGGGGAAAGTCGTTTATGAACGAGTCCGGTGATCGATGGCTGCATTTCAGTCGTCAGGACCTGCAGATGGCTGACCTTGCATTAAGGGAAGGCATTTACAATCAGGCATGTTTCCACTGTCAGCAATGCGTTGAGAAATGCCTGAAAGGCATCCTTGCCGATCAAGGCAAAACACCACCTCGGACTCATTCGATTGTTGATATCCTTGGTCTTCTACCACCTGGATACCTGGCTGATCTGAAGGAAGCGCTGAGCCAACTTGACATCTATTATATCCCTACCCGTTACCCCGACGCCTTGCCGGGTTCGTTGGCGGAGGGGCTGCCGAGCAAAGAAGAGGCCACTGAGGCCATTGAGACAGCTAGAGCTTTGTTATCAGAAATAGCGGAAGAGGAAAACCCCTCCCTGGCCATGGAGTGATTGTGAGTTCAATCTCCCAACGATGAAAACTGGCCGCAGTTGTCACCTTGAAGCATTGGAAGGCCTTTCACGATCACAATAGTTTTTCGCCTATTTTGAAGGGCAGGTCCGTGTTTAGAAGTCCTGTTCCTGTTACAAACCTGCATTTCATGATTGACGTCATAAACAATTCCTACCATTTGGCTAACTTCTACTCAACTTTCGCATCTGGTGACAAAACGATGTCTGATGAGGGCTAGTGCCTCTTTCATTGTTGCTTGAAGTATTTCTATTCCGACAAATAAGTTTTGACTGTCCAGCTTTAGTCGGAGAATTTAGCGAAACGAACCTGGCTCTCTGTAACAACCACAAATCGATCTTCCAAATGATTTGAATAACCTTTAAAAAGGCGTCGGAGGGAGGCAATCTTATTCGTGCCGCGTTCATCTCTAAGGCGAAGAAAAATAACGCCTTTGTGGTGGCATCGCTCTCGGAAAATTTTCTCTCCAAAGTCCTTGTCGTTCGTGATCAAAATCCGATTCTCAAAAAATGCTTTCTGGACTATGTCGTCGTCATCCATACCCCTCTCTTCCTCATAAACCGAGAAGACTTGATGCCCTTGATCACGCAACCACTTTGCCACCGCCGGTCCTGCGCATTCGTCCACAAGGAAACGCATTTATGCTGATTCTGCCAACAACGGCATGAAAGACGTGCTTGCCAAAGAGTTTGTCGCAAACAGCAGACATGCCTGAATATCTTCCTGAACGAGTCCTTTGTATTCTTCAAGAATCTCCGCAGTTGTAGCGCCGTGAGCTAGCAAATTCAGTATATATTCTACCGTCAGACGCGTTCCCTTTATCACCGGTTTTCCCATCATCACTTTGGGATTCAACACAATTCGTTCGAGTAGCTCTCGCTCTGTCATCGCTTTGTCTCCTATTGGTATTGAGCAACCACAGCGTCTTCTAGGGACAGTTTTGAATTTTAAATGGTGTGTTATCGGTCCGCTCAATGAACCGATTCAAACCCGTTGGCCGAAAATACTTTAATTTCAGCCATGTTGGAGCATATCTCCACGCAGTGACCCTGTCAACTAGCATCACCAAAATTCACCGGGTGTTTTTGTTAGGGTTAATCTGTGTGGTTTTTGGACCCCGAATTTTGCAAAAAGGTTGTTTCTTCCTGGCCATCTCCACGGGCGTAAAACATAAGGCGAAGCGCAATTTAATGAAGATCCTGGATGGCATGATGGGAAAAAGAATAGTTGACGCATAATCTCAGGTACATGAAAGCTGGGAATCCAGCCTGGATTTTTGATATAATTGTTAGAGGCGCAGGAATAATAATCGAGATTACAGTTGAAACAGTTACACCAAAATGCGATTACTTTCTTAAACATTAAGATTATGAGTTTTGTCTGTTCAAGGGGAAACGATGAAAAAACGTGATCGACTTATCGGCAAGCGTGTTGACAAAATATCACCTCGGGAGTCTGTGGACGACCTGTTGCCGTTTCCAATTTTGACCGAGCCTTCGGAACTCCCGACTTCGGTTAGAATAAAATTGAGCGTGTCGGGGAAAAGCGCCGCTAAAAAGAAAATAGAGGGTTACCTGAAAAAATATCTGAAATCTCTGGAAGGAGTAACAATTGCAGATCACGAAGCTCATTACTGGATTAGCGTAATCGGTTTAGTTGACAACAGCGTCGGCTATACCATTTCATATATTATTGCGGGTCTGTTCCCATCGCTCAAGGGGGATTTATCTGAGGGGCTAGATGAGAGTGAAGCGGAGATGATATCAGATCTCCTCAATGGATTGTGCTCGGTCTTTCAGCATCAAATTAAGATGGGACCGCCAGAAAAGCTCGAGAGTTGCTGCGAAGAAATTGTCAGGGACTTTGATGAAAGCTACGTGCAAGAGTTTCTACTCGTGCGAAAGACGCTTCTGGACGAATCAGAGTGAGCTTATCAGATAATTTGTATAAGTAGTTGTCCACAAGGAAAGGCATTTATGCTGATTCTGCTAAAAACGGCAATCAAACTTCCTAACCAAATTCTAACATTTTCCTAATCATTTTCTAACATTTCGCTAATCAACTGCTAACATTTCATAGAGACAATTTGATCACCGATATCTCTGTTTAACGGTGGGGATCCTAAACAACGTCTTTGGGCGTAAACAACCGAAGTCTCCGGCTTGGCCGAGTTGGAAGCTTCTATTGATTTGGGATGCCCAAAATTTGGTTTTTAAATGGGAGGAAAGATGAAACGGTTTGGATTTATTGGCTTAATTGCCTTACTGGCAATTTGCGCAACCGCGCCGGCATTCGCCTGGGAATATTCCATGAAGGGCGATTGGGAATGGCGCTATCGTTACTGGACCAGAACAGGACAAAATGACATTTTCGGTCCGATGAACGCGAACCAGGTGAATTTGGGTTTAAACCATCTGTCCGTTTTCCCAACCACCGGAACCGGCAACAGAATGGCGAACAATTTTGGAGTAATGGCTGGCCAAAACAATTTTGGTTGTGACATGAACCTTGTTGACAACCGTTCAACATTAATTCCAAAAATTAAAGTGAACAAAGCGATATCCATCGAGGCCTCCGTAAACCTTACCTC
>DYRE01000406.1 GCA_020718965.1 Desulfomonile tiedjei | reverse complement strand
CGGGAAATAACCTGATAAACAACCAAATGGCCAGATCGCATTTCGGGATTTATATTCATTGGCAAAATATTCAGGGGGGATAGCGACTGACTATTGAAATCTTTAATAAAATCATGCTATAAACTCCAGACCACTGACGGGCGGCAAATTCTCGGAAAGTAGAAAATCGGAGAGGGAAATCATGAGAAAGCATTTAGCGTTGATAATGGCGTTTATTATAGGTTTGCTGTGCGCCGGACTGGCGGTTGCGGACGACGCGGCGGACACAAAGGCCCTGGTCGAGAAGGGTGTGGCCATGGCGAAAGAGAAGGGTCTGGAACCCACATTAAAAGCGATTGGAGATCCCAAGGGTCAGTTTGTAAAAGGAGATTTGTATTTGTTTGCCGGCGCTCTGGACAAGGTTACAGCTACGGCTCATCCTCTTGCGGCGGACAAACTGGTTGGTCCTGACCTAACCAACCTGAAAGACTCAAAAGGCAACCAGTTTTTTATCAAATTTAAAGAAGTGGCGGCGAACCCCGGTTCGGGCTGGGTAGAATACTGGTGGCCCAAACCTGGAGCCACAGAACCATCCCTCAAAAAGACCTTCATTATGAGGGTCCCCGGTCAAAATGCTTATATCGCCGCGGGCTATTATCCCAAATAAGTAGCCGGTCATGTTCAATGCCGCCCATCTTTGGTCTCTTCGAGTTATGAAGAAAATGCTCTGGAATCTCCAGTGAGAGTTAGCGGAAACAATAGAGTTATGTCTGAACTTAAAAACAATCCTGAATGTGACAAATTTGTTGCAACTTCAGTTCCCTCCTCCAATGTTGATGATCAACTGTTTCATGAACTTATGGAATCTATGGGGTTTGTGGTGTTCGAGCGTGCAGGCCGTTCCAGTTTCAGCATAAAGGGAAATGTTCCAGAGTGGTTTGTCACGATTTTTGGGGACGAGCCGCTTTCTAATTCCGAACTTGCCCCGGAAAATCTGTCTCCTTTCGTCGAAAATTTCATTCCAATTGCGGAGCAGTTTTGGTCAGAGAACAAATCGGGTATGCAGCGGTCTGGTCCGTGGACTGAACCAGACAGATTGGGGAATGATCATCATCTCGAAATATCCGCAGTGAGCCTTGGGGAAAAACATGTTCTGCTGCTTCAGATTTTGGGCCAAGCCTATCAGGAGAAAAAGGATCTTCTACAGCAATGCAGGGACCAGGGCCTGGATTATGAAATCCTCTTCAAAACTCAGCAAGCCCTAAACCATGCGCACGATTTGCTGTTAACGAAGCAGCAAAAACTTGATGAGGATATGTTGGCAGCGGCGGATGTCCAGAGCAGATTTTTGCCCAAAGATCTGACGAGAATCGGAAATGTTGAAGTAGCTTACAAATTTAATCCTTGCTCCTCTATTGCGGGTGACATGTTCAACGTGGTCAGGCTGGATGAAAACAACGTGGCCATCTACATCCTCGATGTGAGCGGACATGGAGCTGCAGCGGCAATGATGGCGGTCTCCGTGTGCCAGATGCTGCCACCAAACTTCGGGGCCCTTGCCGGTCCGTTATGTGAAGGCGCTTACAAACCTGGCCTTCTGGACCCTCGTGAGATGCTTGAGGCGCTGGATGCTGAATTCCCAATGGAGAGGTTCGATAAATACTTTACAATATTTTACGGAGTTTTGAATTTCCCGGGAGGTCTACTAACTTATAGTAACGCAGCGCATCCGCACCCACTGCTAATTCATAGTGATGGCACAATAGATTTTCTTGACAAAGGAGGAACGATAATTGGACTTGATGGGATAATTCCTTTTGAGCAGGAAAAAAGACCTTTGAAAAAAGGTGACAGAATTATCCTGTACAGCGACGGAGTGACTGAACTTCAGGATGCGGACGGCATGCTCTTTGGAATGGACCGATTGATTGATCTGCTGAATCTGCATAGGCGCGAACCCCTTAGTTCAATCGTCGAATCAATTGAGTCGGCCCTCATTGAATATTGCGGATCCTGCGAGCCTCAGGATGACATGAGCATTCTGGCGATTGAGATCCAGGATCTTTGAACCATGAACGAAATTAAATCCATGAACCAATAGCCTCGGAAGCTAA
>DYRE01000405.1 GCA_020718965.1 Desulfomonile tiedjei | reverse complement strand
TTAAGACATTTTCCATTCTCCTCACTCCTCTGTCATGAAAAATAAAAGTTGAGTAAACGAATAAGAATATTTTTTTAGACCAGGTTCGGATGTTGAAAGGCCTTCGAACAGATCGCTATTACAATTTCACCAACCACATTGACCTATTATATATTAATCTAGTAAACAACTATCATTTATATCAGTATAATACAACGTTATAACAGGCAAAAATGTTCAAACAGCCTGCAAAATTTCCTGATGATCTTGATCCGATTGGCGTCTATGTCCACATACCTTTCTGTAAAACTAGATGCAACTACTGTGGATTTGTTTCATACGAATCCGACGCCGTATTAGAGAATCGTTACATTGATAGCCTGACCAGGGAAATCCAGGGCCTGGGTTCTTCTCGGCTACTCCTTAACAGTTCGTTTCCCAGAAGAGTAGACAGCATTTATTTCGGCGGGGGGACGCCTTCTGTTCTTGATCCCGATATTTTCGCAAAATTGGTTTGCTCTGTTTCGGAAATATTAATACCCACGAATCAACTGGAGATCACTATTGAAGTCAATCCTGGAACTTACGGGAAGAATGAGTTAGCGGTATTGCGCCATACGGGGATTACACGGTTGAGTATTGGGGCGCAATCGTTAAATGATTCTGAACTTCATAAAATGGGCCGATCACATTCAAGTCTTGATTTCACCAAGCTCTACAGTGACTCAAGATCAGTGGGATTTGAAAACATTTCAGTGGACCTGCTTGCTGGTTATCCAGGGCAAACACTTGAATCTCTTGAGAAAAGCCTACAGGGAATTATAGAATTGGAACCGGAACACATCTCGGTTTATCTGCTTGAGATAAAAACAGGCTCCAAACTGGAACGGGATTTCAGAAACGGACGATTAACTCCTCTTGACGATGATGTTTTGGCCGATATGTACGAGGCGATTTGCTCAAGGATCCAGGAATCAGGATTCCAGCAGTACGAGATATCCAATTTCTCAAAGAAAGGAAGGGAATCTGTCCACAACAAGAAGTACTGGACGGACAAGATTTTTCTGGGACTTGGTCTGGCCGCTCACGGAATGACTGGAAGGGCCAGGTACTCAAATATCGTTGATCTTGAAAAATACCTTGAGATTACAAATCATGAGCGATCCGCAATTGATTCGTTGATGG
The DNA here is from genome assembly GCA_020718965.1 of Desulfomonile tiedjei. GTDB lineage: Bacteria > Desulfobacterota > Desulfomonilia > Desulfomonilales > Desulfomonilaceae > CAJBEZ01. The sequence goes on along the minus strand of DYRE01000405.1, from coordinate 931 downwards.
TTATGGATGCTTTAAGCAGGTTCAAGGACGCCATGATTATGGGGCTCAGGCTCGTGGACGGTGTGGATCTGGAACTGATGGGGCGTTATTACGGGTTTGACGCGTATTCATTTGTCAAGGAATGTCTCCAGGATCTTGAGTCGGCTGGACTTTATGAAATTGAGAAGAAAGTAATAAAACTTACCCCCCGAGGAAGGCTTCTTTCAAATATCGTTTTCAGTAACCTGCTATAATCAAATGATGCAGGCCTTGTGAATGCTTCGACAAATGACTGGCCGGTCTTGACTGGTTGACACCTTATCAATGGTCGAATAGAATTTAAAAGAATTGTTTTTAGGAAATTTCCAATAGAATCAACAATCCTGGGGAAGATTTCAAATTATGGGGAAACAATCGGAAATCATATCAATCAAAGGTGTCCAAATTCATTTGGTTGATCCGCCTGAACTTAAAGTTGACTGGGTTGGTATGGAAGAGCCATTGATCCAACTTCTGGCCGCGTGGTCAGATGACGGTGACGATCCACCCATGCAGCCGCGTATCCTGGGCAAACCTGGAGTCGGAAAGACCTCACTGGCTATTACCGCAGCCAGGAGAATGAATCAGGAACTGTACATTTTTCAATGCACGGTGGACACAAAACCTGAAGATCTGATCGTCACACCGGTTATAGCTGAGGAAGGCAGAATCCGCTATGTAGCTTCACCTCTTGTCACATCCATGATCAAGGGGGGGGTATGTTTACTGGATGAAGGCAACCGGATGAGCGAAAAGAGTTGGGCGTCAATTGCCTCGCTGCTGGATATGAGACGCTCAGTCTATTCTATAATCGCCGGTGTCGAACTCAAGGCCAAACCGGAGTTCCGGATATGTGTCACCATGAATGAAGATGCCTCCACATTTGAAGTTCCGGAATATATTTACTCTCGAT
>DYRE01000404.1 GCA_020718965.1 Desulfomonile tiedjei | reverse complement strand
TACTTTTTCGCAAAAGCCTCTACCAGGTCGAACGCTTTTTTGACGCCGACGGAATTCATAAAGCTGAAGGGAGGCTTCATATCGAGCGCCACGCTTATCAGCAGGTCAAAATCGCTTGTGGTGATAATTTCCGCATCCAGCATGTCGCAAACGATGGCGAAATACGCCCCCATAAGCTCTTCGGATATTGCTTTTTCTTTTTCGGGAGAAACCTCTATTTTTTCACCACGACCAGGAACTTCCCAATCAGATTTTGATTCCAGCAGCTTTTTTAAACGGTCAGGAACTCTAAACCAGCCATTGAGACTATCGTGCATCTCTGAAAGACCATGCGCTGTGATGGGGTTTCCACCTGTCAGATTGTGCGCGGTAAATGGCCCAACATTAAGCCCCAACGCCTTTGACGCGACATAATCGACCTGCTTGGTGTCTCCCAGTCCCGCGTCAACACACTGGACACAGGCCAGGAGAAGTCCCTCGAAGACCGGATCAACGGCATATCCGTAGCGTGAGCCTACTTTGATGGGTATTTTCCCGATCGCTTCGTAAAATCTCATCATGAACTCAGTTGTTTTGGTATCAGTATCCTTTCCCGGGATAATCTCTATCGCGGGGTTTCTTTCCGCGGGGAAAAAGTAATGAGTGCAAAGCGATCGGCCTTTAATCTTGAGTTCATCAAAAATACGCTCAGGTTCCAGATGTGATGAATTGCTGGTCAGGATCGTTTCAGGGGATACAAGTTCTTCAACTTGCCTGAAGATCCGTTTTTTCAGGGGTAAGTCTTCCGTGGCCGCCTCCACCACAAGATCCGCCCCCTTCAGTTCATTATAATCGGATGTGAATATGACATGGCTCTTCATTCCCTCGACATCATTAGGTTTGAAAGCGCCGGTTTGCCCACCCTTGTCAACCTTCTTGAATAACTTGGCTTTACCTTTTTCAAGCGCGTCAGTGGCAATGTCAACGACCACCACATACACATCGAAACCATGCAAGACCTTTACAAAATGCAAAGCGATATCAGGGCCGATTTGACCGGATCCTATGACAGCAACCTTTTTTATTGTACGTCCACGGAACGAAAAGGCCATCTCAAGTCCTCCTTCAACGAAAATTAGAGTTAGACCGAATGTTCTTGATTTGGCCTTTAAACTAGCATTAATGGCACAATTTTGTAAATGAATTGAAGACTGATGATTTGACACGCTCAAAAATCTAATGCGTTTACAACGGATTAAGGGATAAGCCTAAATCCACTTGATTTCACTGGTGTGATCTGCTAACAATTTGTTTATATAAACAATTTTTGTTGAGACCAATTACAATCCAGCTCAAGAATCGTAGAATTGCTATCAGAGTGAGATGGATAAGTGGTGGGATTTGTAACAGTGATAAAATCTGCTAATACAAACGGAGCCAGTTGCGAAGATTTCTTTTCGATAAGAGATGACGCAGCGAGCGCTAAGTCCAGATCAAAGCGTTTTTTGCTGGAAGTATGGAAACGACGCCGATGTTTGCTATTCTTAGCTGACGCAACAATCATATTTGGAGTTTTTCTTGTCGCCTACCTGATCCGATTCCAGACCAACCTCCAGAATTATTTCTCGTTTACGGAACAACTTGATTTTGAAGCGTATTTCATGTCCGCCTATGTCAGAGCCGCAATCATATTCGCAGGATTTTGGCTTGCGTTAATGACAAGGGATGGCATGTATAGCCACAGGTTGATTGCGGCAAATTCTCCCAAGGCTGAAAACAGACTCCTTCTATGGTCAGGGATAAAAGCTCTTGCGATATTGATGGCCATATCATTCCTGTTCAGAGGTTTTCTTCTATCAAGGTTCGTTTATGGAATAGCATTCACAATGAGTTTGGTGGGCCTGATTGGGTTAAGGTCTTTAGGCAGGTGGATCACACCAAGAATGGTTGACTTAGGGGCCCCGCGCAGAAGGACGATCCTGATAGGGACAAACCTCCCGTCGATTGAATTCGCTGCAACACTGGAACAACATTCTAATGGCGCTCAGGAAGTAGTCGGTTTTCTCGAGTTTCCTGACGAAAGGTGTTCAGATCCCAAAGAAATGCCCGGATGCAAGATA
>DYRE01000403.1 GCA_020718965.1 Desulfomonile tiedjei | reverse complement strand
TTGGTGCCGAAGAGGAGACTCGAACTCCTACAGGCTTACGCCCACCAGACCCTGAACCTGGCGCGTCTACCACTTCCGCCACTTCGGCACGAATTTATTGTCCCATCTTAGCCTGATACTGTCAAGACGAAACTCAACAGACGAAATCACACTTATCTCATCGGAGGGAAAGCTTTTAGCGAAGGACACCGGGTCCCTTATGGGCCTGAGGTGGCATTGTAGCTTTACTGGTAGGTTTGGGATCCACTATTGCGTCTATTATTCGAACAGGAATTTGCAGCACCAGGTAGGGAATGTAAATGATGCTGGCTACAACCGAATTCTCCTCGTGCGCTAGCGTTGACCAGTATGCCGAACCGTCCGTTCCCTGGCAGGTTCCTGCCAAACAAATGGAGTTTGAGCAAAACAGTAGGGCTAATAAGCTTATCAGGCAAACTGTTTTCTTTAATATTAAGCTCATACTCGTCACCAGTTACGATCAAGTTACATCAGTTATAATGTTGCTGAATCCATGACGCTGTTCCAACAACGGTCTAATTTTCGCATAAATAGCGTCAACAGTCAAGAATCGTTTTTGAATCTGTTTTTGAATCGTTTTGGCCGTGGCAGACGCAGGCGTGATGTGATCGATTTGTCGGAAAATATTCGAGTAGAATCAGTTGTCCCATGGGATGGCGTTAAGATACTTGTCAAGTTTGTTCAGATATGTGCGAGTTCTGAAAGTTACGCCATGTTTTATCTTTGAATTCTCTCCCATCCAAAGCTCCCCTATCACTGCAAATGGAGTGGGGCCGAAACGCGCCGTATGTTCCGACAGTATTAACTGATGAATATCCGAATAAATATAATGGGGCTCTTTTTCTAGCAAAAATGAATCGAATATTTTCTGTTTTGGAAGAAGAGGGAATGCTACGGACATAGCGCTTACAGTCTCAGATTCTTTGGGAGATGGATTGCCTTTCGCATCATATTGAAGCAGGTCTCCATCGATCTTGAGGTCCATCATTGACGAAAGGTCTCTTATCCTGATTTGTTCAATCATGTTTCTGCTCGAAAATGGGCCGTAATTGTAGTCCATTCCGACAAAAAACAGCCAGGACAAATCGCCGGCGGATCCGTATCTTGCAGCGTATTGCACGAACATGGGCTTTAGCGCCGCCACTCCAACGTCTACGCCTCCTCTTACTGTGTACATGTAACTGGAAAGTTCCGAATCAGAAAAAATCTCGCCCCTATCTCTCATAACCTGCCTGGCTCGGGGAAAATTGAGCTGCATAGAACCTTTTGAGCGGACAACATTTGTAACCTTGTCAATCTCTTTGTCGACAAATGATTTCATGAATTCGGGCAAGATTGAAACGTCCTTCTTTATGTCAGACGCTATCCGTCTCGCCACTACCTCCACTTCTCCTTCCGTCTGACAAAGGACAAGAAGCGGATAATATTTTTCCTTATATTTTTGATAGAGCTGCGGCACAGGGGGAATGGATAACAAAGAACCGTATTTTTGAACCAGGTCATTTTCAGCTCTATCCAATAAAGCAGAAATATCCTCTCCCCGTGAAGCGTCGGCAACTGATGGGTCAGAGCGAAAGCTTGACTCGATTGAAATGATCGAGGCCACAAGTCCGAGTATTTCTTTACACAAAGGAAGGCCGTTTTTTTCTACGGCATACAGGATTGCGTCAATCCATTCTTCGCGACTCCTCAAAGGACAGCTTACAGGCTTGAGCGACATGAAACTGGACAACCAGTTTATGGCGGTTGGGCGATCGAGTAGTCTTACGGCGGCGGTAGCTATTTCCTCTTCCTGATTAACAGCGTACTGAAATTCTACTATCTCTGCGTCCCTTACCCTCCTGAAATGCATATGGAGAACGGACTCAGATTCTGGAGATAGTTGAGGGTCACGCGGTGACTGAGTGTCCGGGTCTCCTGCTGAAGTTGACGGGGAAGGATGTGTAGAATTTTCGGAAACGATTTGCCCCAATCTCGGATTGTTCTCTTGCCCAGCCGCGATTGGTCCATGTAATCCAAGGATTAGACCAATCAAACAACAGATCAAGATGAGATGTGTCAAGAGTGAACCACCATTGGAC
>DYRE01000402.1 GCA_020718965.1 Desulfomonile tiedjei | reverse complement strand
GGCTAATGACGCTTTTTCTTCTCTCACTGGTTACTCGAAGGCTGAGGCTCTGGGTAGCACAACCTTAATTCTAAGCCTATGGGAGGATGAGTTAGAACGCGATAAGGTAATTAGTCTGCTTCGGGACCAGAATAGCATCCGTGACCAAGAGGTCAGGTTTCGTGTTAAGTCCGGCAAGATACTGGACTGTCTCTTTTCAGGAGAGACTATTGTCTTGGGTGACGAAATTCATGTTTTGTCCGTTGTTCGTGACATCACTGACCGCAAGAGAGCCGAAGAAGAAAGAGAGAACTTACGGGCCCATCTTCTACAATCCCAAAAGATGGAGGCCGTGGGAACATTGGCGGCAGGCATTGCCCATGATTTCAACAATATGCTGCAGGTCATACTTGGATACGCTGATTTGCTGCTTCTTGGCAAGAAACAGGGGGACCCTGGCCACGAGCAACTTCAGAAAATAGTCAAGACTGCCGAGGATGCACGCGATTTGGTTCAAAAGATTCGCGTGTTCAGTAGAAAAGCTGATATTCAACCAATCCCGATGGATTTGAACAAGAACGTCAACGAGGTTGTCAGCCTACTGAGACACACTCTCCCGAAGACCGTGAGAATGGAAGTCCATCCTGACAAGAATCTCGCTCTCATAAACGCGGATCATGGTCTCATGAGTCAAATGGTAATGAATTTAGCCATTAACGCCGGTGAAGCCATGCCTGAAGGGGGAATATTAACAATTGAGACAGAGAATGTCCTGCTCGACAAAGATTTCTGTCATAGAAATCCGGGATTAGTCCCAGGCCCTCACGTTCTGTTATCGATGTCCGACACAGGCAAAGGTATTGCAAGAGAAAACTTGGATAGGCTATTTGAGCCGTTCTACTCCACGAAGACAAGAGACTATCATAAGGGAACAGGTTTGGGCTTGCCCGTCGTACAGGGAATAGTTCAAGCGCACAAAGGACACATAGAGGTTAGTAGTGAAGTCGGACGGGGAGCCACGTTTAAGGTTTATATTCCGGCCACTGAAACTGGTCAGTTTTCAAAAACGCATACAGAATTTTACTCTCCTACTAAGGAAACAAAGACGATTCTTATCGTGGAAGACGATGAGAGAGTTCGAAGTTTAGGCAAAGAGATTCTCGAACAGTTTGGATACAGGATCCTAACGGCTGCAGACGGTCAGGAAGCTTTGGAGTTATATGAGAGAGAACAAGATGACATTTCTCTAGTGATACTGGATATCATCATGCCTCGGATGGATGGTAAACAATGTCTCCAGCAGATTCTAAGAATCAATCCCGACGCGAGGGTTCTGGTTTCCAGCGGTGTCGTTGAGAAAGACCTGGTTAAAGATGTAGTCAGTATAGGAGCCAAGGGCTCAATAATGAAACCTTTTAGCGTCAATAATCTTCTCCAATCAGTGAGGGCGGTCCTCGACGCCGATTGAAATGTAACCGAGGGTATCTGTCATGACAGACGCACCGATAGTTGATGAGAAATCTGCCGCTATTTTTATTGTTTGTCTCTTCTACGCCGTTCACATGGTAGAGGAGTTTTCTTTCGGCTTTGTTGAATGGGCGGATCGTTATTTTGGCCGATTCGACTGGAAACAAAATTTGCTGGGGAATTCCATATTCTTTGTTTTTGTAGTTGCGGCCTGTTGGGGGTATTATGAGAATCAGACCAGATACCTCTGGGCTGGAATGTCGGTCATAATGTGGATTTTGGCCAATTCCTTCATTCACATTTCATGTACTGCGCTCGGTCGTGAGTATTCTCCCGGTGTCGTCACTGCCACATTTATTTACATTCCGTGCGGTATATACTTCCTTGATAAATGGAACGGATCAGGTTTGCTGAACTGGAGCAATATCATTTTGTCATTCCTGGTGTGCGTGGTGGGGATCGTGAATGCCCAGCTCATGGCCGTGACCGAACGGTTCCGCGAAATCGGCACCATGAAATGCCTGGGGGCGCTCGATCGTTTCGTTCTGAGGCTTTTCCTTCTTGAAGCCGGGATGCAGGGCTTGGCGGGATCCGCAGTCGGGGCGCTTCTGGGCGGGGCGTTCGCCCTGATCGCCGCCCTCCTGCGCTTCGGCGTCAGAGGC
>DYRE01000401.1 GCA_020718965.1 Desulfomonile tiedjei | reverse complement strand
ATGTCATCCGCCAGGCAGGCGCCGAGTCCCCACTTGGACAGAAAGGCAAGCCAGGAGAGACCCCTTGCCTGATAAGGGCGTAGAGTTCCAGCAAATGTGTCAGCCGGAGACAGTTGCTCTAACGGCGAATTCCCGTCCAGTCGCTGAAGAAGTTCTCCAACCCATCCAGTGGCCGTCACCCCTGTAAATTCAAAGCCTCCAGGCGAATCTTTAACCCCAACAGCCATCTTAATGATGTCACCCACTGTGGTTCTGTCCGATTCTTTCTTTTTCCAGGAGTCAACAGCGGCCTGTATCTGCTCCAGATTTACTTCCACCCATTGTCCACGTAAACGAACCAGGGGAGATTTCAGTCTGGCCAGAGCTTTCAGCTCAGGCAGGCTAAGTTTTACATCACCGAGAGCCACCTCCCAATCGAAATCAACTATGGCGTTTAGGGATAGTCCACTTGAACTCTTCAATTTTGGGCTTTTTGCGGAGGCTCTTAAGGATATTCGTGCTTTGGGTCCGGATTGGGTCCACCAACTCGGAAACATGACGGTGAATCCTGACTGTTTGAGCAACATGGCCTTTTCAGTCAGGAAGTCGTGCGCGCCAACGGTATCCAAAGTGTAGCCATGCGGATAAGTGGATTTGAGACTGTCTTCGATTCGCGGACAAATACTGCCGGCCTGGCCCAAGGACAGGAGAAGATACTCCCTGAGATCAGATGAATTTGCCTTCAGCGCTTTCATCGTCCTGGCTTTGGGGTTCCAGGCGTCTTGGGCCGGAACAATAAGACTTGGATCACTGGATGACTGAATTAAATAATTGATACGCCAGGTTTCATCTGCAATCGTCCGATGATGTTTTTCTGACTCCTCCGATGATTTAGGCTCTTCGATTCGAAAACAAAGGCGAAAAGGGGATGATTCCGCCACGGATATTGGTCGATTCCAGTTGCAGGCCTGTCGATAAAGCTGATTTAGTTCAGAGGTTTCACCATGTATCCGGCTTTCCGAAGATTGCAGTGAATAGAGCCACGCGTCATGAACACTGTCAAACGATGGGGCTTTCCGCGTGCCCTGTATGAAAAATCTATCAGGATTGGAGTAACGGACCAGACAATCGATTGTCAGATTCACAAACATTTTTAGTAACAGAATTGGATTAGATTGCGGTGGAACGGTCGAATCGAGAAAACTCAGCGATCGAGCAACCGGTGGCATACGTTTAGATAGAACAGTCAGTGTTTCAGAATCTTCCGCTGAGAAAATGGCCGACCATTTGGCGTGAAACTCTTCGTTTTTCTTTATCACAGCAGGGATATACCGCTGACGGGCAACCATCCCTCCTGCGAATTGTAAAGCTTCTGCCCAGTAAGCCAGGTCATCGCCGATCACAATACCGTGTTCAAGAGTTCGTCTTCCAACACAATAGCAGAGTAGTTCTATGATCTCTTCGGATTTCAATTCGTATCCGGTCACCCGCCAGGAAAGGAGTTTGGATTTGCCCAGAAAAACGGTCGGCTCAGCGATGAGAGGACTAGGAATGGGTTTGCGCCTCCAGGTTGGAAGCCAGACTAACATCTGTTTCAGAAATTTCCTGTTTGGGGTGAATTTGCCCGGAATCGACCTGATAAGTTTGAACAGCGGTTCGGGTTCCAGGTCAAAGGGATATTGAAGCTGAAGATTGGTCTCATCTTTAGCGCCTTTGCCCGGCTTCCACTTTTCCGGGGAAACATCTGAAGTTTCCCCCCACAGGAAGAGTCTGTCTTCATTGATTCCAGCATGTAGGACAATCATGAGGAGCGCCTTGCAGGAAATTTATTAAGATGGCCAACGGCAGAGAGGGCCATCAAATAAGCTCTTCATTTCAACTCCGCCTTCATGAGGTAATATTCCTTGAGGGGCGGAGCAACGGCATTAATCTGGGGTCTTCCTTGATTTCTCAAGATAGGTATATAATGGAATACATGTGGATTAACAAAGCCTCGGCCTATAGTCAATCAAGAAAAGGCTATTCCAAGAACTCGACCCCTGGCCGTCGAATGAAAACAGAACTTGGACGAACATTGTGCCCACATTTATTGGCGTGGCAGAGCGCAAAAAAAAATCATGAAATGGAATTTTAATGGTTACACTTCTAACAACT
>DYRE01000400.1 GCA_020718965.1 Desulfomonile tiedjei | reverse complement strand
TCTTCTTCATCAGGGAAAATGTTTGGCGGTGTATCGATTGCAAGGAGATGACCAAGCGGTGATTAGTTGGTGCAATTGATGGGTGTCCATAGTTAAAGTATTCGGATTTGATATTCCGACGCGAAAAAATTTGCTCTATCTTCCTGTCTGATGTAAAATGAAAAATTCAGTTTTAGAGCTCCTTGCCCTGTTAAGGGCTTGATAGCCGAAAGGAGAGTTTATGAGAAGGTACGAGGCATTGATAGTCCTCGATCCCGACATGCTTGATGACGACGTTAAAGCCTTGACGGAGAAATTTGGCGGAATCATCACGGATCATGCTGGAGAAATCATCAAGATCGAAGACTGGGGAACCAAGAAACTTGCATATCTGGTTCGCAGGAAAGACAAAGGGCGCTACATCCTGTTTGATTTTGTAAGCGGCCCAACGCTCATTAACGAACTCGAGAGACAGTTCAAAATTACTGATGATGTCATGAAATACCTGACTGTCAAACTTGATGACGACGTTGATTTGGAAGCATTCAAGGCAAAGGCGGAAGAGGAAGTCTTAGAAGGCGAAACCGCTGAGCCGATTGAAGAGATTTCTGAAGCGGTTCCAACGATCGAAAACGTCGAACCTGAGCCTCAAGTCACTGAAGCGCCGGAGGAGAAAGAGACTCCGATTCAGAGTGAGCCTGAAGGAAGCTCCACCAAGGAGGAAGGACAATGAATAACAAGCCACAGAGACGCCGTCCATTCCCAAGGAGCAAAGTTTGCAGGTTCTGTGCGGACTCGGGGTTGCGTATGGATTACAAGGATCCGAATCTTCTCAGGATCTTCATTACCGAACGCGGTAAGATTGTTCCAAGGAGGATATCTGGAAATTGCGCCAAACATCAGAGACAGTTGACCACAGCAATAAAGAGAGCCAGAAATATAGCGCTTTTGCCCTTCACGGTGCCCAGACGCTAGTATTATACAAACGGAGTGATTGCCATGGATGTTATATTACTTGATCATATTGAAGATTTGGGCCTTGTGGGTCAGACCGTGAAAGTCAAAGACGGTTATGCCAGGAATTACCTTTTACCCCGTAAGCTGGCTTGCCTGGCCACGCAGAGAAATCTGAATTTTTACAAGGGACTGATTGAAGCCAAACAGAGGAAGCTCGCAAAAGCCAGGGGCGCCGCCGAGATACAGGCGAGGGAGCTTTCTTCAGTTGAGTTGACTTTTGTAAGAAAGTCGAGGGATCAGGACGCTCGCTTGTTCGGTTCAGTGACCAACGCGGATGTTGCTGAATCGCTTGCCGCACAGGGATTCGAATTTGAACGCAAGAAGGTATCGCTATCCGAACCAGTCAAACGCCTGGGGGAATACACCGCTACCATAAAAGTTCATCCTGAAGTTACCGCTACAATCAAGATTGTAGTGAGTCCGGAGGTACCATCAAAGGATGGCGCAGGACAGTAACGCGCAAATCAGGGTTCCCCCCCAGTTCCTGGAAGGCGAACGAGCCATTCTGGGGGGGCTCCTTATCGACAATGAAGCCCTCCCAAAAGTACTAGCAATTCTCACCCCGGACGATTTCTACCGGGAAGCTCACCGAAATGTTTTCAAAGCCATTGTTGATCTTTTTAACAAGAACGAACCTGTTGATCTTATTACCCTGACCTCCGGACTCAAGGGGAAAGGCGTTTTTGAAAATGTCGGTGGAGCCGTTTTTCTCATGGAGCTTATCGACGCTGTGCCGAGCGCGGCAAATATTATCCATTACACAAAGGTAGTCAAAGAAAAGGCGATTCTAAGGCAGTTAATATCAGCCGCAACAGAAATATCCACCAGATGCTACGAGGACCAACAGGACGTGGGAGAATTCCTGGACGAAGCGGAACAGATTCTCTTCAAGGTTGGTGAGTCTCGTATTGGTTCAGGTTTCAGCCATATTCGGGAACTTATGAAAAGCAGCTTCGAGACTATTGAGAGGCTGTACGAGCGCAAAGAGAATATAACCGGTGTCGCTTCAGGTTTTCGTGACCTGGACGCCATGACTGCCGGCTTCCAGAACTCGGACCTCATCATAGTGGCGGGAAGACCATCAATGGGAAAGACCTCCTTTGCCCTGAACGTGGCGATGAATGCTGCGACCGAATATG
>DYRE01000055.1 GCA_020718965.1 Desulfomonile tiedjei | reverse complement strand
TGGCAATTCTCAATGTCATCAAATTGAAAAAAAGTCTATTTTGCCAGCCACTTGAAAAAAGAGCACAGAATCTTTGCGCTTGCAGTGGGCTTTCCATCCGACGGCAGAAATATTGTTTCTTGAATCGGCTTGAGAAGTTTTCTGGCAATGACCATGCCAGCCGAGGTGTCTTTATGTGTGAACTGCTTCTCATCCATGTAAGAAGTTGTCTTGTAGATCAGATTTCCAATGTAATGGTTAATATCCAGACCCTTAACCAAAAATGTGACCAGGTTGGAAACATTTAACCATGGATAGTAGGGCCGGGGGTCACCGAGTAATTCAATTTCCGGTTTACCAAAGGCCTCGACCGCCAATCTCATGTACTTGCTGAGCATGGGGTCTATGCCCATTTTTGAGGCCCCGACCCAATCAACCGCTACAAGATCTTGTCCCCCAATCAATGTCTTTGTCTCATTGGGGTCAGGATCGGCAAATATTCCAAACGGCCCATCCGCGCTCAAATAGGCGTCTATCAGACCATAATGAATTGGAAACGCCCTGATATATTCTATCGTTGAGTGATAGATGTCTCTATCACAATGGTATTCCTTAAACTTGTTCGGCAGAGCTAAAGCGCCATAAATATTCTTGATGGTTAACGTGTAGTTTGCGTAAGCGTGAGTCTTGTTTTTTGCGAAGGATATTCTAAAATCAGCGTCTCTCCACGTATTTGGAACCGGATGATTCCCCAGATAACTCCCCAGGTATTCAGTGGTAAAGGAATCCTCGCTTAAATCCACAACCCGGTAATTCGAGGCGCCCGAAATGTCGTATCGCAAATAATCCGCTACTTCGCTCACACTTCTTTTGTCGTAATATTCACCGTACGTGCTCTGCGATTCAACCACCACCACGTTCTTGTAACCCTTATCGTTGATTACTTTTACAAGATGGCCGACAAGTTCTGGGTCGGTAAATGTCGACCTGTCCCGTTTATTGTATGCGAACATGAAATTTGGTTTTATTGCGATTAGGAATTGATCCTTAGTTTTACATGAATCCTTGAGTCTAGTCTCAAGAAGATCGCAGAAACCCGTTAAGTTAAGGACATCTTTAAGAGGTTCTTTTTTGTCGGCGCCTTTTATGGAAGCGACAACGCATGATTTTTTCGAACCGATGGCCTCTAGCCGCATATGATTCATGTTCTCTTCCAGGCCCAGTAAGTATTCGTCTCTTAACCGCTTAACCCGGATGATATTTCTTTGGAGTACCCCTGTAGTTAGATGGTCATTGTTTACCTCCAACAGGGGCAATCCGAATTTCTCAAATCTCGGGACTCCTTTTTTCGATATACCAGGGGCCTTCAGTTTGCTTATCTTGATAACCCCGTCCTGAATTCGGATTTCTATTGAGGCCAGCTTTGACGCTATACGTCCCACAATGGCGTCGATCTTGTCTTTGATCCAGCGACTGCGGTCATTCCGCATAGTTCGTGATTCTATCTGGACCCGAGTGGATTTTCTGTCCGGTTCAATTGCACAGATATAATGGTAATATAATGTAGGCTCCTTAACTATGTTGAAGGTTGATCTTTCGGCCTCACCAAAACTCTTGTCCAAATTGATCGACAGTTCGAAATGCTTGTCGCCATTGGATATTTCAACGGTCCCTGAGATGATTCTGACCTCGTGGGGTGTAATAGCGATTCCGGGAAGATTCATAGAAGGTAGAACATTGCTTATAAATTCTTTCAATCCATGCGCAATCCGCGCCCTAATCGTTCCGGACTCTATGAAAGGAAGCGGAGTAACAGCGTGCGGGGTTGCTTTGAATCTAATATTCAATTCGACTTGACACTCTTCAAGCTCACCGCAATTTCGACGCATTCTCGTAAACGAAGTAGTATGGCCGGAAATTAGTCTGTAGATGGGACCCTTATATGAATAGGAACCCGCCTCCACATTTAGCTCCAATCCTTCTAAGGCCATGTCCGTAATACAATATTTCTCATAGCCACACGATTCATCTCCTATGACTATCAGCACATCGGAAAAAGGTTGCGGATCTCCCCATGGGAACCCTTTATCATGCACCCCACTGACTAAGAAAAACGGCTTCTCGGCTTTTTTCGAGTCATTCAAGACCCCGCTTATTACCAGGTTTTCATATTCCGTTTTGTAAAAAGGTAATATCCAGCCCAAATACTCTGTTCGTACCGGGCCATAAGCAAACGACATGAATGCGGTAAAACCGGCGACCTTTTGCCAAAGAGCTGTAGCTCCGGTAACCTTCATAGAGGCTATAAATTCCGGGGCGTCTTTAAAATCAAAATACAACTTTCCTGAGGCGTATAATTGCCCCTGATCATTGTCTCCCTTGTATATTTTCGAGAAAAGCGTGGTCATGTCAGACGTGACATCTAATCCAGCATCATTCTTGACCTCTTTGTAGCCGTAGAAATGGTATTTTTGCCCGTCTTTTCCCGTGAAGTTGAATGCATAAATCATGTGCCTGTCGCCGCTAACAGGATCTATCGAGAACAAGTTGAATCTGCCGTTTTCTATGCGAATATTGGCGCCTAACGGGCCAAATTCAAAATTGCCTTTCAATGTCGCTTCGAGTTCCGTCAGTTTGAAGAAACTGTCCAAATCATCGATCTCTATCTTGACGCTGAAACTGCAAGGTTTATCTTGGGCCTTTCCATAAGACTCTCCTTTCGAGAAATCCGATTCCCCGACCCCCATCCACCCCGACATTGTCTCAGTGATTTCAAACCCAAGCCCTTTTAGTTCCATTGTATGTGACCTCTGTCAAAATATACATTCATAGGTAGACATTTTTCAAAATTACTTTAAGACCGCAGGATTTATAATCAGGAAATAATGAAAACATTCAGCAGTGGTTGATGTCACTTCGTAACGGGATAATAATTCTTAGATGAACCCAGAACTGAATGATCTTTTTATAGCCAATAGAAATATATTTTTAACATGACAAAAAAATGGTAAACTCAGAAAGATAGCATTATGGTACATATCAATGAAACGCAACGCAGAAAGAAGACAACAACCTAACCACCTTTAAACACATTAATTATATCTCTGCTATATGTGACATATTATCAATTTATGTTATGAGTCGCAAAGGATTTATTTTCTTAACAGACAACTTTTTAAAATTGAAAATTACCGAATAATATATTTCTGTTTCGTGTCAAATTACAAAAGTTTAAATAAGTCAGAATGTTATGTTTGACATTGGGCTCTATATAAGGCCTTATCTGATCAATTACCGAAAATAATCTGGGATTTTTAAACAACTAATTTTGGTGTTTTCTAACATCCTGTATGTAGTTGTGAGGATTCAATGGCATCCATTGGCATGAAACAGAGCGACAAAACATCTGTTCAACTGACTTCTCATCGCGAAATGCTTCGCGCCGGTCAGATAACTCAAATTTATGACCAGTCTTCTGTTGGTAGTCTTGCCGCTTCAATTGGCGTAGTTATTCTTGCAGGTGCGCTCTGGCAATCTGAATCCCATACCGCTTTGATCATTTGGACACTGTTTTATCTGGCTCACTATGCTGTTCACAGATATCTAGTCATACGATTTAGGAAAATACGACCAACAGGTAGCGCAACGTTCGTTTGGGGTCGTTTGCACCAGATGGTGACACTGTCTGGGGGACTGGCATGGGGATACGCTACCATTTTTCTTTTTCCGGACGGTCACGAACATCTCCAGATTTTTATGATCATTTTCGTAGGTGGTATCGTGGCAGGAGGGGTTGCGCTTTACACTCCAACCAATGAATATCTTCAAAATATTGTACTTGCGCTACTTCCACTGGCCGGCAATTTTTTTTACCACGGGGGCAGTTACAATATTACCGTAGGGGGTTTGCTGCTGATGTATGGGGCCACAATGGCCCTATCTGGCAGAAGCATCCATAAGACGCATGCAGAGCTTATAACCCTCCGCTTGGAAAGGCAAGACCTCATCGACGAACTCAAAGAAGATATAGAGTTGAGGAAAAGTATAGAAAGAGATCTTATCAAAGCTCATGATGAACTAGAGCTTAGGGTTGAGCTGCGCACCGCAGAAATCGCGAAAATTAACGAAGAGCTTGTTCGCGAGATTGACGAACGGATCAAGGCTGAACGAGAACTCAGAAGGAGCCATGATGAGATTGAGGCCATTCTGAATTCTACGACGGAATCAGCCTTTCTGATAAATTCCGAGGGTGTTTTACTTGCATTGAACGATACCACAGCTCGGGTGTTAGGAAAACCAAGGGAAGAACTTGTAGGCAAGGTGATTTTCGATCACATTCCTTCCGATTTGGCAAGATCCCGGAGGGCCAAATTTGATAAGGTTGTAAGAACTGGACAGGCTGATGCCTTCGAAGATGACAATCGAGGAAGCATTTCATCTCTGAACCTATTCCCGGTATTAGACGAAGACTGCCATGTACAAAGCGTCGCTGTATTCGCTCGAGATATTACCCATAATAGGCGATTAGAACAAGATCTTAGGGAGAGTGAACAAAAATACCGGCTTTTGGTGGAAAAGGCTCTCGAAGGAATTGTTGTCGCCCAGGATGGATTGTTGCGCTTTGCAAATGTCGCTGCCTTAAAAATAGTGGGTTACGATGAGGAGGAAGTTCTCTTCAAACCATTTACAGAATTCATTCATCCCGACGACCGAGATATGGTTCTCCAGCGACATCTCAGGAGGATGAAAGGAGAAAACTTTCCGAGCCGATATTCGTTCCGGATCATCAGGAAAGACGGACAAAATAGGTGGGTTGAAATTGACACAGGTCCAATCGTCTGGGAAGACAAGCCCGCCGTTCTTCTTTTCATGACTGACATCACTGAAAGCAAGGTAACTCAAGAAAAGATACTAGAGAGTGAGCGCCGTTTTAGACTACTTCTCGAGGACGTCTCCAGCGTTCCTGTTCAGGGCTACGACGTGGAAAGAAGGGTGCTTTTCTGGAACTCCGCAAGCGAGAGGCTTTATGGGTATTCAAGAGACGAAGCTTTTGGCAAGAAGCTGGAAGATTTGATCATTCCTCCTTATATGCGTGATGAAGTCATCTCCGCGATAGATAATTGGGTGAGAGACGGGCAAAAGATACCGCCCGCAGAATTAGGACTGATGCGCAAGGACGGTAACATTGTGCCTGTTTACTCCACGCATGTCATGCTGGAGGACTCCAGAGGCCAAAAGGAAATATACTGTGTAGACCTGGATCTAACCGAACTGAAAAGGGCCGAGGAAGAGAGAGCGACTCTCAGGGATCAACTCTTTCTCGCTCAGAAAATGGAAGCAATCGGAAACCTAGCCAGTGGCATTGCTCACGATTTCAACAACATCCTCCAGGTGGTCCTGGGATTTTCACAGGTAATGCTCCAACAAAAAAAGGAAGGAGAAGCCGACTATAGTCGTATTGAGAAAATATATAACGCTGGAAAGCGAGGAGCGGAGCTTGTAAAGAGCTTAATGACGTTTAGCCGGCAAACGGACCCATTGCTTCGCGCTTGCAACCTTAACCATGAGATCCTTCAGGTTCAAGACCTTCTCTCTCACACCATTCCCAAGACTATTCGGATCGATCTGAATCTCTCCGAGGATTTGAAATCAATCAGGGCGGATCGGTCCCAGTTAGGCCAAATTCTTATGAACCTTGGAGTCAACGCTCGGGACGCCATGCCGGATGGCGGAACGCTAAATATTGAAACACTGAATATTGAACTGGATGACGAATATTTGTTGGAACATCCTGAAGCAAAGCCAGGGAACCATATATTGCTGACTGTTTCAGATACCGGCCAGGGTATGGAAAAGGAGACCCTGACGCATGCCTTCGAGCCATTCTTCACCACCAAGGAAGTTGGAAAAGGGACAGGGCTGGGGCTTGCGACCGTTTATGGCATAGTGAAGCGGCATAACGGCCACATAACATGTGACAGCGAACTGGGACATGGGACAACGTTCAAGATTTATTTCCCGGCAATCAATGAGCAAGACGATTCACGCACATCGGTGTTGGACTCGGATGCGCCCAGTGGAACGGAAACAATTCTTTTAGTGGAAGATGAAAACGTTGTCAGGGAGTCGTGCCAAGAGATTCTAACCAACTTTGGATATGAAGTTATCACAGCGTGTAATGGAAAAGAAGCCTTGGAGATTTACCGAACTGAGGGTGAGAATATCTCTTTGGTGGTTCTTGACTTGATAATGCCAGAAATGGATGGTACCCGATGTCTGTCGGAGATTCTTCAAATTTCTCCGCAGGCCAAGGTAATTATAGCCAGCGGTTGTATAGAAAACGGGACTGAAAGGTCTGGGCCACTGGCTGGGGCAAAAAACTTTTTAAGTAAGCCGTATGACATGGAGGAATTGCTTCGTTCCGTTCGTTACACTTTGGATAACGACTAGAACAATGTTCCGTTCCCGCACACCCAAAAGTGAACGGCGCCCGATTTCTTGGACATTACCTAAGCCTCAAACTCCCTGTCTTTTCAATTGATGATGTCTGTATTTGGCGCTGAAACCTCGGCGGGTAAAAATATTTTATAATTTGCCTTTGCTCCCAAACTACTGCAAAAGAAGCCGATTACGCTCTGGTGATCTCGAAGATGGTGATCTCCTGTTCGGGAAATCCTTCGACTTGCAAAAGGGAAACCTGCTTATTACAAACGAATCCTCTTGATAGCAGCCGCCCAACAAATCTTTCCACAACAAGTCTTTTTCTGTCTGCCAGGAGAATCCGACCACCCGGATTCAGGGCTTTTTCCATCAAACCTATCAGGGATCCATGGAAAAAATAGTCGTAAACTATTTCAGCTCCAAGAATGAGGTCAAAAGAGGGAATGCTTACAGGATTCTCCCAATCGAGAACCAAAAAACTAACCGCTTCAGAACTCAAACCGTTGATGTCAACATTATTGGCAGCGGTCTCCAGGGCTTCGGGCAAATAGTCGCTGAAGGTGATTTCAGCGCCACGGAGCAATGCGGCTATTCCGGTCAACCCAATTCCGGAACCTAGTTCAAGGACTTTTTTGCCTAACAGGTTTTCCTGGTTCATGATTCTATTGGCCAGGTTAATTGATGAGGCGGTTAGGCCCCACCAGAAAGAAATTCTATCCTCTGATTCAGAAATATTCTCTGGAGCGCTAAGACGTACGATGCTTTTCCCAATCCTGATCACATGTTCCACTCGTTGTTTTTCTCCGTTGTTTGCCTTAATAATTCCATCCAATCACAAAAAGTTTTATAGAATCAGTATCGGGAAGGATTTGTCAAAACAAAAAAGAATAATCTGACAGCTCATACAGACAGTCACATTATGGCCCCACAGCAAATCCTGACATGGGAGAGCGGTTAAAGTAGAAAGGTTTCCTTGATGAATAGTATCAAACTCCGAAGTCCGGCGAAGATAAACCTTTTCCTGAGGGTTCTGGGAAGACGGTCCGATGGCTATCATGAGATAGAAACCCTATTTCAGGAGATCGAACTCGCCGACGAGATTATATTGAGGGAAACAACCGGAAGGACAAAGCTTAAAGTATTTGGAGCGCCTGAACTTGAGTCTGGAGAAAACATCATATTCAAAGCGCTAAAGTGGATTGAATCGTTTTCCGGCAGGAAATTTAACCTCGAAATAGATCTTTACAAAAAGATTCCAGTCGCGGCGGGTTTGGGCGGAGGTAGTTCCAACGCAGCGGCGTTTATTGTTGGAGTGAAGAAACTCTTCGACCTTCACTGGTTGGACCTGGACATTTTGGCGCCTTTGACCGCCTCGATAGGAGCCGATGTTCCCTTTTTTCTTTACGGAGGTTCAGCAATAGGGGAGGGTATTGGTGAGAAACTTACAAGAGTTTGTCTGGAATTACCTGACGAAGTCATATTGGTGAATCCAGGATTTCCAGTTTCGACAGCAAAAATATTTGGTGAAATTCCTAAAACCTTGACAGGGGAAATGAGAAAAGGTATTTTAAAAAGATTATATGGGGAAAGTAAAGACGCGCGAAGTTTTCTCCATAATGACTTGCAACCAGTCGCTGAACGGCTTCACCCGGGTATTTCCGAGGCTTTAACCGCCTTACGACGAGCCGGGATCAAAGAACCACTGATGAGCGGCAGCGGTCCAACAGTATTCGGTTTTTCCGATGGCGGTACTTTTGATCCGCAAAGTCTCATGGTTTCGAGGCCCTGTAAGGTCTGGAAAACCAGACCTGTAAAGAAGGGTATAACTGTAGATTAGTAAGGCACGTTGGTGTTAGATCCAGGATGGAGATGTCTACTGGGGTGTCGTCAAGTGGCAAGACACGGGTTTTTGGATCCCGCATTCGGAGGTTCGAATCCTCCCACCCCAGCCAACAGCCCAGTTGTTTTAGAGAATTCACCCGATAGAGGAATATTATGCCGTCAAAAACAATGCAGACCAGAGAAGAGCAGAAATCCAGGCTCCTACAACAGTCGGAAATGAGAAAAAAGGCGCTTCTGGAACAGGGTTTTGAAGAGACCCGGATCAAGAAGGATCCACATATTAAGCATCTTAAAGCGAGGGTTAAACAGATTAATTCCGCAATCTCCAGGATTAATTTTCTTGAAGATCAAACCAAAAAACTTCAGGAGAGAAAACAGCAGAAACAGACGGAAGCGGCTTTGGCAAGGGCGGAATCCATAAAGCCAGGAGCGATTACCAAAAAGAAAAAGACCGAAGAAAAACCTCCCGAGCCATCCAAGAAAGGGTCAGGCGGAGGAAAGGGCAAAGATAAATCAAAGCAGGACGGCAAGAAGCAGAAGTCCTAGTTGGAAGTTAATTGAGACATCCCTACATCGAGTCAGGTATGAAGTCATTGGAGAGAATTCCGCACAATATCTTTGAATTCAGGATCTTTTCTGATGACTCATTCCTGATTCGATCATTAACATACGCCATTATTCCGATCCTTTATCATTTCCAGCCCAGTTCATGCTAGATCCTGACATAACAAAAACTCTCAGAGAACTGGTTCTTATAACACCGGGCTTTCTGATGGCAATTACGGTCCACGAATACTGTCATGGATACATAGCTTACAGGCTAGGAGATCCGACAGCCAAAATGGCCGGTAGACTGACATTCAATCCTTTAAGCCATCTGGACCCATTCGGCACCCTGGCGCTTGTCCTTACGAGGATGATAGGATGGGCCAAGCCGGTTCCAGTAAATCCGCAATACCTTAAGAATCCATTGCGGGATATGCTCTGGATAAGCCTGGGTGGTCCCGCCGCAAATTTATTATGCGCCATAGCCCTCGTAATGCTCTTGAAAGTCATATCGGTTGTAGGCATGTCCAGTTACGGATCTCCCGTGTCGGAGTTCTTTCTTGTGCCGTTGTTTCGTATTGTGGGATTTGGAATCACAATAAATGTTGTTCTGGCGATTTTTAATCTGATACCGATTCCTCCCCTCGATGGATTTAGCGTTCTAAAGGGGTTGCTGCCCCGGGAAATGGCCTACAAAATTGAATACATTGAGCCTTATGGCTTTATGTTACTTCTGGCTCTGCTGCTAACCGGCGTGGTGAGTTTTATCATAGCCCCTCCCATCGTAGCAGTGGAAAACCTGTTGTTAAGACTCCTCTAGGTTTGATATGACATACGAGGTCAAGTTAGACATTTTTGAAGGTCCATTAGACCTTCTTTTGCACTTGATCGAAAAAAATGAAGTATTAATCGTTGATATTCCTGTAGCGGAGATTACCAGGCAATATCTCGAGACCATCGAGAAAATGAGGTCGCTAAATCTCGAAGTTGCGGGGGAATATCTTCTTATGGCCTCCTATTTGACGCACATAAAATCCCAGATGCTTTTGCCTTTGCCGGAGACTGACAAGGGCGATCATTTGGAAGAGGGTGAGGACCCTAGAGCGGAATTGGTGGCGCACCTGCTGGAATATAGAAGATACAAGAATGTTGCCATGTCTTTGGAGGTTATCCCTTTGTTGGGGAGGGACTTATTCAACAGGGAATCTGTGGACCCGGCATTGACCTCCGATAGACCGGTTCCACTTTCGATAGACGCTCAGGAGCTATTTAAACTCATGGCAGATATCATGAGAAGGCGCCAACCTGAAATGCTTTTGGAGATCAGGAACGATCCTGTATCGCTCAGAGATAAAATTCAGGATATTTTAGCCAGGTTGAAAAACCACCGCTGGTTGTCTTTCGGATCTCTTTTTTCTGACGATTTTTCGAGAGGTAACATAGTTGTAACATTCCTTGCGTTGTTGGAAGTCGTAAAGAATGGAGCGGCGCGAATTTACCAGGAAACTCCCTTTGGTTCCATCGTGATTTCAAGACGTTGAATAGATGACAAACCTTGCCAAATCAAAATCTTTAGTATCAGGGAGAGTAAGCATCACCTGTTTGTGCGTAACATTTT
>DYRE01000399.1 GCA_020718965.1 Desulfomonile tiedjei | reverse complement strand
AAGGCTTGACCATTGACTCTTTCCTGAACAAACTCATCGCCAATAACATCACCGTCGTCGTGGACGTTCGCAATAACCCGCAATCCATGAAGTATGGATTTTCCAAGAAGAGTTTCAAGCAATATATCGAAAGCGCAGGGCTTGCCCTCCCGAAAGAGCATCGGGACGATGTGAGCCGCGCCGAAGGGATGAAATATATTCACATTCCCGAACTTGGAATTCCATCCTCCATGCGCAAGGGACTTGGCGAAAGCGTTTCCCACAAAACCTTGTTCAAGGCATACGAAAACAAACTTTTGCCAAAGCAGGAAACTGAAATCAAGCAATTGATTGACCTGACCAACCAAAATGAGCGTATTGCGTTAGTTTGTTTTGAAGCCGACCATAATTTTTGCCACCGCCACACATTGATCGAGCATTTGCAAAAGACGACAGCATTCAAGCGAGCTGTTATTCACCTGTAAACCCACAAGGGGGAAACATGCCCTACCTTCCTGATGAACTCCCAAACGCCAGAGTTTTGGCGTTGACTGAAAGTGCTATAATCCTCCTATGCCGCTGACAGCGAAATCAGTTTTATCCAATACAGACGTCCGTCAAGCACTGCAACAAGCATGGACAGATTCAAACCAAGGCTTAAATGGCGGACACGAGGAAGGCGGTTTTGTCGTCAGAGATGCAAATGGAAGTTTGAGCGTCAGGCGTTGGCAAAAAGGATTACAAGATACGATTCAGGTTCCGCCACATGGAAACTGTGTATTTGACGGCTTGGAGATTGTCGCTTCCTTTCACACTCATCCAAATACAGGCAGTGATTATTTACAGGAACCAAGCGAAACCGACAAACGCGCCGTTCGCGACGACCCTGATTTGAAAGGTGATGAATATATTGGCGAGTTCGTCATTTCGCAGGCAGTGATTTATCTGGTATCACCTGCTGGACAAGTTCGCGAAATGGACGATACAGAAGACGTATTCGGCACGTAAGGAGTTTGATTATGGCTACACTTTCTTCTGAAGTTCTTCAAGATGATATGGCTGTTGCATTGGCGCGCGTGATGGCGACAGCCAATAAACGCGCTCGTGAATTGGGCGTGGACATCCTCCAGAGTTTCGTCACAATCACACAGCATTTCGAT
The DNA here is from genome assembly GCA_020718965.1 of Desulfomonile tiedjei. GTDB lineage: Bacteria > Desulfobacterota > Desulfomonilia > Desulfomonilales > Desulfomonilaceae > CAJBEZ01. The sequence continues at coordinate 1,003 of DYRE01000399.1, read as the reverse complement.
AATGGGTTGCTCTGGCGGATCAATTATGGTTCAAAAGATTACATCCACCAACGCGGTGGCGACTTGATTATCGAAGTTGGAGGGGACGACATCAAGATCAAGCAGGTACTGAGAGGGCAGTAACCAATTCTTTGATTCTCCCCACCACCTTGGACAATCCCCTCAAAACCTCATCATTCCTGAATCGGACAATCCTCAGCCCCAACGCGGACAACACCTCTTCCCGCCTGGATTTATCTCATTCCCGATCACCGCCCTGACGTAAACGTTTGGGCTACACCTACAAAGCCCGCTCAAGCGGACTGAGAAAAATGCCCATCGCCGAGTCTCCCCCAAATCCGACGATTCAACTGCTCAATTCGCAACCCAAATTTTCCTTGTCGTATTTGGGGGAGATGTCCGAAGGACAGAGGGGGTCTCTCCTCCCCTGCCTCTTCCCTCCCCCGTTTGGATTGGACAAATTGTCACGCAACACAGAACAAATGTCCGCTATAATAGTTATATAACGCTATGTATTACCGCAGAAAAATCCTCCTTGCCCTAATTAAAGTTTTTGGCGGCAGTCTGCAAAACACGGACTGCGAGAAACTTCTATTTAACTTCTGCCAGCAGACAGGCAAGAATCATTACGACTTTTTCCCCTACAAGTTCGGACCTTTCAGTTTCCTCTCTTATTACGACAAGCGAAGAATGTTTGATTTAGGCTTGCTAAAACAAGCTGATGATTTTCAGTTAAGTTCCAAGCATTCCTATCTGAACGAACTCACCCCAGCGGACAAAACCGCCCTGTTGAAATTCAAATCGCAAATCGGCGATTTACGCGGGGACAAACTCATCAAGAAAATATATCGAGACTTTCCCCAATACACATCGCGGAGCAAAATCGCGGGCAGACATTTCACCGCAGACGAAATCAATCAACTTCAATTTGCATGGAACACGGACACCAAGCCTGGCGTATTTTCCATTGGCTATGAAGGCTTGACCATTGACTCCTTCCTGA